>JAJYBT010000792.1 GCA_021778875.1 Acidobacteriota bacterium
GAAGCGAGGCTATGAGTATGTGGCCGAGCGGTGGGGCAAGGAAACCGCCGAGAGGCTATATGTGAGCAATCCGAGGGCGGCGGTGGAGGGAGCGGCCTGGCCGCCTCAGCCCGAGGCCATCGGGCTGCTGGACGACGTGCCGCTCTCCTTCAACGCGAAGGGCAAGAAACGAGCCGGCAAGAGCGGCAAATCGCAGAGCTTCTGGAGCAGGCTGTTTTCACGTTCACAGGACGCGGAAGACTAGAGTCCCAGCCCGCCATCGACTGCAAGTATCTGCCCGGTGACAAAGGCGGGACCCGCCGCAAAAAAGAGCACGGCCTCGGCGACATCTGCCGCGTTGCCGTTGCGGTGCATGGGCGTGCGCGCGGCAAAGCGCGCGGCTTCGTCGCCTTGGTCGCCATCCATTTCAATCCAGCCCGGCGCTACGCAGTTCACGCTGATCTCGGGAGCAAAGGCTTTGGCCATGGCCTGCGTGAGCATGTGCAGAGCGGCTTTGGAGGCGCAGTAGTGGGCGTGGCCGGCCCATGCGTTGATGCCGCCCAGCGAACCGATATTGACGATGCGGCCGCGTGCAGCGCGCAGATGCGGGATTGCTTCGCGCGCCACGAGAAACGGGCCGCGAGCGTTGGTCTCAAAGACGGCGTCCCACTGCTCGATGGTGATGCGGTCGAGGGGAGCGGAGTCAAAGACGGCGGCGTTGTTGATGAGCACATCCAGAGGGCCGTGAAACGCCACTGCGGCCTGGACAGCCGCGCGGATCGAGGCCTCGGAGCGCACGTTGCACTGCACGGCCTGGGCCCGGCGGCCCAGATCGCAAATTGCCTGTGAGGTTTGAGCTGCCTCAGCGGAGGAATTGCTGAAGGTGATGGTGACGTCTGCTCCGGCCTGCGCGAGGGAGAGAGCAATCTGCCGGCCGATGCGCCGTGCGCCGCCGGTGACCAGCGCCGATTTGCCATGCAGGGTCAGGGTTGGCACTCCCATGCTGATTGTGCGGCGAAGCGCGCTACTGCGGTTGGGTCTGGCTGGCGGCCGGCTTGTCGCCGGTCTGGCTGGCGGACCCGGCATCCTTGCCCTTGGTCGTGCTCTTCGAGTCCTGAGCGGAGTCTTTGGCAGCATCCTTTGCGGCTCCATCCTTGGCGGCGCCCGCGGGCTTGGCGGAGGGGCTTCCGGCGCTGGCTGCCTCAGGGGGCTGCTTGTAGATGGAGTACTGCTGGCCGGGGCGCTTGAGCTTGACTTCAATCGTCATCTCGGGCTTGTCAATTTCGTAGTCCTGCCCGTACGTCTGATAGCCCTTGGCAATCACCTGCAGCAGCACCTTGGAGCCGGTTGGAAGCACGTCGATGACGGTCTTGCCGTCCTCGTTGGTCTTCAATTCCATGTTGCCCTTGTCGCCCAACAGATGAAAGATGACGGAGGCGTTTTCGATGGGGTCTCCATCCTCGTTGCGGAGGATGGTGACCTCAATCCGCGTGGTGGCTGGCGGAGACTTGTACTTGCGCCCGCGATGGCTTGTGGACTGCGCGAAAACGGCCAGGGATGCAGTGAGCCCGAGGAGGACTGCAAGCATGGCAAAGCGGGAAATGCGACGGCACCACATGGCCTCTATTGTACCCGCTGGCGCGCGCGACAGGCGAGAGGGGATATCTCCGGACCGGGAAGACGGGGACAGCAGGCAGGCCGGGGAGGGTCTATCGCGTTCTGATTGCAGAGACTTCCGGCAGAAGTGGCGAAACAGGTAAACTGAAAGAGAGGTCGCTATGCCGGATATTCATCGCAGGAAGACGGGGACGGTCAGAATCGGGCAAGTCCGTGTGGGCTGGGAGGTTCCGGTCGTCGTGCAATCGATGACCAATACCGACACGGCGGACGTGGCGGGCACCATTGAGCAGGTGTCGGCGCTGGCTCTTGCGGGCTCTGAGATTGTGCGCGTGACGGTGAACAACGAGGACGCCGCGGCGGCTGTTCCGCATATTGTGGACGGCCTGGACAAGCGCGGCATCCGCGTGCCGATTGTGGGCGACTTCCACTACAACGGTCACCTGCTGCTCAAGAAGTTTCCTGCGGCGGCGAAGGCGCTGGCCAAGTACCGCATCAATCCCGGCAATGTGTCGATCGGGCGCAAGGACGATGACAACTTCCGCACCATGGTGGAGTGCGCGGTGGAGAACCAGAAGCCGGTGCGCATCGGCGTGAACTGGGGCTCGCTGGACCAGACTCTGCTGACACGGATGATGGACGAGAACAGCCGCCTGGCCGATCCGCTGCCTGCGCGCGATGTGATGATGGAAGCCATGGTGGTGAGCGCGCTGGAGTCGGCCAGGGCCGCGGAACGCTACGGGCTGGGGCACGACATGATCATCCTGTCAGCCAAAGTGAGCGGCGTGCGCGACCTGATCGACGTCTACACCAACCTGGCGGCGCGCTGCGACTATCCGCTGCACCTTGGGCTGACTGAGGCGGGCATGGGCTCGAAGGGGCTGATTGCCTCGACGGCCGGCCTTGCGCCGCTGCTGTTGGCGGGCATTGGCGACACAATCCGCGTGAGCCTGACGCCGAAGCCGGGCGGCGACCGCACGGAAGAGGTGCTGGCGGCGCAGCAGATTCTGCAGTCGCTGTCGAT
>JAJYBT010000793.1 GCA_021778875.1 Acidobacteriota bacterium
GGCTTGTCGCGCAGCAAATCGCGGGCTTTGAGCAGCAGGTCGTCGTGAGTGAGAAATGGGGACTCGAGGTTCTCGAACCAGACGCGGCTTCAGGACAGGTATTTGTCAGGCGGATCTGACAGCCGAGGTCTGACCAAGCTTAGCTGAAAAGAGACATCATGCCGATGGCTGTTGACCCTGCATCCCGAGTTGGTAGGCTTTGAGGCATGAGCAGCATCAAAGGAAGACCTCAAGGCAACCTGGTTCCCGTCAACGCCGACAATGCGAAGACGCCGATCACCGCGGCGGAGATTCTGAACGACCGAGTTTTGCCATTGTTCGAGGAACCGGGCATCGCGCTGTGCCGGGTGCTGACGGACCGCGGTCCCGAATATTGCGGCAATCCAGAGCATCACGACTACGAGCTCTATCTCGCCGTCGAGGACATTGATCACACCCGCACCAAGACCAGGAGCCCGCAGACCAACGGAATCTGCGAGCGCTTCCATCGAACCGTGTTGGACGAGTTCTATCGGGTGGCATTCCGCAAGAAAATCTACCGGACTATCGAAGCACTGCAGAACGATCTTGATAGTTGGGTCAACGAAACGCGTCCGCATCAGGGACGATGGTGCTATGGCAAAACGCCGATGCAGACTCTTCCTTGACGCGCTGCCCATTGCGAGGGAAAAATTGCTGCCGGTCACGTAACGCCGGACATCGGATCTTCGTCGGACACCCGCCACGACGACGAGCCAAGCGTCAGCTCAAGTACATACTTTTACAGCTAATTCGGCTTCTGCGAAACGCCCGAGGTATTGATCGCTCTCACTCGCTGGGTCCGACTGCGACTGCGGGCCGCTCTGTGGCGCCAATGGAAAACCCCACGGCGCCGCCGCGCGGCACTCATCGCAAATGGGGTCTCAGAGTGGGCTGCAGGAACACGGCCGGCAGCGGCCGCGGACCTTGTTATCTCGCCCACAGCAGAGTTATCTTTACTGGGCTCTCAAATGCATACATCAAATCGCTCGGCCAGCCATCCTTGTTCCAATCGTGTTAGCGCAACTTCTCGAACCGCCGTGTACGGCCCGTACGCGGGTGGTGCGGGAGGGGCGGAGCTGCTAGGCTCGCCCCTATCCGGATCAATCCGCTAATTGAGGACAGGCTCTTGCTAAGCTAGAGCCCCTCGGAACCCGGGCAGCCGTGATCCCTGCCTGGCCCGCCATCGGGGTCGTCGCCACGATCTCGGTCATAGCCATGATCCCGGTCGCCGCCGCGATCATCGTCGGCTTCATGACGCCGCCAGCCTTTGTGGAAATGCGTAAGGACCTTGAGACGACGCTTCTGGCCGTCGTCGAGGGTCTTGTAGAGCGGGTCAGCGGCATCCGCGATACGCTTCAGCACGGCCGCCGCGGCTGCCATCCTGTCAGCGCGTGCGCGCAGGCGCGCCACCGGATCGTCCGGCTTCTGCGCATCACTCGAACTGTCCTTCTCGGCATCCATCCGCGCATTGGCGCGATCGATCCGTATCTTAGCGAAATCCCGCACTGCGGCCTCGACCGCCGGCCACAGCTTTTCCTGGTCGGGCGTTAGCTTCAGGCCCGCCTTCACGGCGGCGATCCGCGCGTCGGCAAAGGCCGCCCTGTCCTCGGGGCTCATACGCTCATGATGAAACCACTCTTGATGCTGGGCATAGGCTAGGCTTGAACCGGCGATGGCGATTGCCGCAACACCGGCGAGAAGGATTTTCTTCATGCAGACCTCCTTTGAATGGTTTGCGCGAGGATGAGCGCGCGGCCGCACGCTATCAACTTACAGTTTGGAAAGGTGGGAATGCACAGTTCCACCGCGCCGGGGCGGGTCTCCGAGAGCGGTCGCGGTAACCATTGCGTTGCGCCAGACGCTCGGAGTTCTTCTCGCCGTAGGTTGCCCGGGTCCGGCTTTGGACTTCCAGCTCCATCAAACGCTGGGCGGCAAAGCCGATCATTTCGGCGCAGCAGATCGGCATCGGGGACCTTCTCCACGAGCCTGAGCAGCTTCATCAAATCGTCGGTCATCGGTGGTTCCTCCGTTGCGTTGGCGTGTCCCAACCCGGGGCGAGTGTCCCGTCGGGCTGCACCACGACCAGATGGTCCTCACCGGCGAAGCGCTTGCTGTGCTGGACCTGCACCATCTGCTGGGCCCGAGGATGGAACGGATAGAGGATCAAAACCTCGAACGCCGGACACCCGGCATTGTGACGCTGTACCGACCGGCACTGGCAAAGTTGGCTGGCCTCGGCGCTCGGCCACAAGGCATGCCGGGACAACCGGTCAGTCCTCTACCAGCGCGTACCCCGGCTGTTCGAGGAGCTTGCGCTGACGCGCGGCGAGGGTTTGATCTTTCCCGGCATCCTGCGGGGCGGGCCTCGCCGGCGTGATCGTGGCGAGCCGAAGTTTTTGATTCACTGCGGCTCGGACGACACACATGTAGAATAATTCCAGTGCTATGATGGTTTGTCAGGGGATAGGATGCCATGAAGCGCATCTGCGCTGTCGTGCTGGGCCAGCTTGCCGCGTCAGGAAGCGCTTCCGCTGCCGACCTTCCTCCCGCGCTTGTCTACAAGGCGCCGGTTGCCGCGCCGCCTCCAGCGTA
>JAJYBT010000794.1 GCA_021778875.1 Acidobacteriota bacterium
GAGCTTCTGGACCGCGCCGCCGCTGGGGTAGCCGATGCCGGGCAGGTCAATCTGCCGCTGCGGCAGCTCGGCGGCGGGGTAGTCGATCCAGACGTTGATGTAGCAGGGGATGTTGAATTCGGCCTTACCGGCGGCGGCAATTTCATTGATGTACTTTGCCTGGTGGTAGGCCTGAAAGATCTCGTCGGCATCGGAGCCGAAGACCTGGCTCCAGACGCCGGGCTGCTTGTGCGCCGCGGCCAGCAGGTCGGCGGGAACCGCGCCGGCGAACTCGCGGTTGGCCTCAGGGGAGAAGTCGCGCACGCTGCCGACGTTACCGGACTCGTTCTCGACCTGGATGAGCAGGACGGTGTGCTGGTCGCCGTCGATTTGCTTGAGGTGGCGCATCAGGGCTACGAAGGCAGCCTTGTCCGCATCGAGCGTGTTGCGCGAGATGGGCGACATCACATCAATCGGCTCGCCATCCGGCCGGATCACCCTCGGAAACCGTTTTGTATCCGCCTTCACCCATGCCGGCACGTAGTGGTTGTTGCCATTCTTCCACGTGCCGAACCAGAGCAGGACTACATGCAGATTGTGGGCGCGGGCACCATCCACAATCTGATCGACGTTGGCGTAGTCGAATTGGCCCTGCTGTGGCTCAAACTGCTCCCAGTAGACGGGCGCTTCAACGGTGTTGGCGTGCAGGTCGGTCATGGACTTCCAGACCTGGGGCAGCTCAGCGGGCCAGCCGCTGGAGTTGTGAATCTGGCCTCCGAGGATGAGGTAGGGCTTGCCCTCGACGAGCAGGGTGTAGCGGCCATCCTTCTGTACGAGTTGCGGAGCCTCTACGGCGAGAAGCCGCAGGGGCGCAGTCAGCATCAGCAGAAATTCGCAAGCAAGAGCGAGAGAAAGCTGCGAGCGGGAGAGAGAGCGGACGCGCATGATTTTCACCCCGCAAGAAATGTAATCGTATACAGCGCTTCCTGCAAGGCGAATCGATGTGGCTTTGATACGAGCCGGCTTGGCAACTTGCGCCAGGATACAAAAAGTCCGCCCCGGCGTAGACACCGGAGCGGACCTGATTGGCTGAGGTTGTGAAGACGGCTTATTTCTGAGGAGCGGGCGGGATTGCGTCGGGGAAGATGCCTTCGAGAGGTGCGTTGCGTTTGTCTTCCTGGTCGGGCTGGGGCAGGGGCTTGCGCGGCATCATCTGGTCGCGCTGCGCTGCGTTGTAGACGAAGATGGCTTCGACGGTGGCGATCTGTTTGAGGTCGGCGGGTTGCAGGCGTTCCACCACGTCTTCGTTGGAGTGGTGGGTACGGCTCTCGTAGTCCAGCATGTCCTGGATGAACTGGAAGCCGGGGATGCCTACGGCGTCAAAGCTCAGGTGGTCCGTGCCGCCGGTGTTGCGCATGGTGATGGTGGTGACGCCGAGGTCCTTGAGCGGGGCAATCCACTGGGCAAAGATGGGCGCGATGGCCGCGTTGCCCTGGAGGTAGACGCCGCGGATTTTGCCTGAGCCGTTGTCCACATTGAAGTAGGCGGAGATGAGCTTCTGCTCCGGCTTGACGACGAGCGGTCCGGCGGCTTTGCGCAGGAACTCGGGCAGCTCCATCTGGTCTGGCGCGGTGGAGAGCGGGAACGAACCGAAGTGCTGGTCGCAGTATCCCTTGGAACCGAAGATGCCCTGCTCCTCACCGGTCCACAGCGCAATGCGGATGGTGCGACGCGGCTTGACGCCGAGCGCCTTGAGGATGCGAACCGCTTCCATGGCGACGACCGTTCCAGCGCCGTTGTCAGTGGCGCCTGTGCCCGCGATCCAACTGTCGAGGTGGCCGCCGAGCATGACGACCTGGTCCTTGAGATTAGGGTCTGTGCCGGGAATTTCGGCGATGGTATTGTAGCCGTGCTCGTGGTCGCCGGTGAAGCGGGTCTCAATGTCTATCTGCACGCTGACTGGGGCGTGGGCCTGGGTGAGACGGTAAAGGCGGCCATAGCTCTCAATGGCAGCTACGGCCACGGGGACCTTGACGCGCTTGTCGGCCTTGTAGGGCTCGCGGCCGAGGGTCGCTCCGTTGTCGTCAAAGAATGTGCCGCCGGAGCCGCCGCCGTTTTTACCGTCGCGGCTGGGCTCGATGACCGCGGCGACTTTTTCGGCCGCGAAGAACTGCGCCACTTTGTCGATCATTTTCAAGCGCTCGAGGTAGGCTTTGAGGCGTACCTGCATCTCCGGCGACAGGCTTCCGCCGCCAGCGCCGACGGGAAACGCAGCAATCTCTTCGAGTTCCTTGTCGGAGTAGCGGTCAAAGAGAGCCTTGTCTACTGGCGGAACCGGGCGCATGGGGCCGTACAGAACAATCTTGCCGGCAAGCTTGCCGTTGTACTGGTCAAAATCCTTTTCGGTTTTGATGGTGACGAAGACGACGTCGCCGGTGACGGGACCGGGCGTGGAGGGCGACCAGGGCGTGGCCTGCAGGATGAGCATGGCCGTATCCGGCGTGACCATGCGGGCCCAAGTGTTGAGCTGCTGCCAGCCCATGCCGAACTCGCCCCAGTCTTCCAGATGGGCGTTCTCAAGGCCGATTTTGGTCAGTGTGTCGCGCGTCCACTCATTGGCCTTCTTCAGG
>JAJYBT010000795.1 GCA_021778875.1 Acidobacteriota bacterium
GTCAATCGTTTCAAGGCAGAATGAACATATTGTCATGTATATGACGCAAAAGGCGATTACGCTTAAAAGAAAGGGCCCTGCCGATCCAGAATGCGGATGGAAAGGTTGTAAGAAAAGTGTCATCTGCGCTTCATGCTCGCCGGCGTGGAGCCATGATTCACTGGGAATCAAAGACATGCCTAGCACAGCGTGCGAGGCGTTCCAGTAAGGGGCCATCGGCAGAGCCCCGTTGATGCGATTGTCCTTGAGGAGCCAGTCGGATGCCACCTGCAACTCCAGGACGGATTCGCCTGCATGAAATCAGATGCAAACCATTCTCTCCCTACCAGGCTGAGAGCAGCCTTTGAGTCGCAGTTGCCGCTGCCCAACGACCTGGAGCCGCACCTTGCCGGCGCTGTGGGCGAGACCCTGCGGCATCCCGGCAACATGATTCGCGCCGAGCTGGCCTTCCGGCTCGGGCGGTCTTTCGACCTGCCGGAAGGAGCCTCGGAGTCACTCGCGATTGCCGTGGAGTACTTTCACACGGCTTCGCTCATTTTTGACGACCTGCCGTGCATGGATGACGCGCTGCTCCGCCGCGGCTCCGACTGTGTGCATCGTGTTTATGGAGAAGGCGCGGCGATTCTTTCCGCGCTGGCCTTCATCAACAGCGCCTACGCGCTGCTTTGGAAGGCAGTTGCCGATGTGCCGGGCGAAGCGCGGAGCGCATCGCTGGCATACGTGGAGCAACACCTGGGCCTGGCCGGGCTGCTGAACGGGCAAAGCCGCGATTTGTACCTTGAGGATCATGGTCGCCATGCGCAGGTCTACCGGCAGATTGCCATCGGTAAAACCGCTTCGCTGATTCGCCTGTCGCTGGTATTGCCAGCCATCATGGGCGAGGCCAGCCCGCGCGAAATTTGTTTGTTGGAGCGCCTTTCTGTCGCGTGGGGGCTTTGCTACCAGATCCTCGACGACCTGAAGGACATCCTGCACACTGCAGAGGAAGGCGGAAAGACGACGGCACGTGACGCAGAAATGCTGCGACCCAACCTGGCGATTGCCATCGGCATGGAAGCCTCGATGCGCCGGGCGCATCGGTTGATTCGCATGAGCGACCAGGTGATTGCGAAACTCGCACTGCAGCGTGGCCGGCTGGCGTTTCTTGCAGATACGATCGAGCGCTTCCAGGCGGAGATGCGATCGCTCTCCCGGGTTCAAAAAATCGCAAGCCTATGATTTTTCTCAAGCTGATTTTGACCAATCTCAGCCGCCATCGTGTGCGCACCGGCATCAGCATTGCGGGCATCGCATTCAGCGTGGCGGCCATGCTTACGGTGGTTACGATTCTGCAGGGCGCGGTGGCCATGTTCAGTGGGCTGCTCTCAGACAACAGCCAGATCGTCGTCTTTGAAAAAGATGTCTCCGACCTGTTCTTCAGCAGCGTTCCGGCTTCGGCCGTCCATCAGATTCAATCGTGGAGCATGGTGGAGCACGCCAACCCTGTGCTCTTTGGCGTGGTCAGCAGTACGGACCATCCCATCATCACCTGCTTTGGCGTAACCCCAACGGACGCGCGGCTGAGCAGCGCGCAATGGGTGGCCGGCAAGCGGGAAGACTTTGGCGTTGTCAAAGATGGCGTCATTCTGGGTCAGCGCGCCGCAGACTTCTTAAAGGCGAAGCTGGGCGAGCAGGTCGCAATTGGCTACCAGAAGTTCCCGGTTATCGGCATTGTCCGGCTCAAGAACGGCTTTGAGGATGGCGGCGTCTTCATGCCGCTACCGCTCGCGCAGCAGTTCTTTCACAAGCAGGGTTCGTCCTCCGTGATCACGGTAAAGCTCAAGAACACGAAGGACGCTGCGGCCTTCAAACAAAAGGTTGCCGAGCAGTTCCCCACGTTGATTGCGCTGCGCAACCAGGAGTTTGATCACAGCTACTCGCAGTTCAAAATTCTGAAGGCGACCGCCTGGGCGGTAGGCATTTGTGGCCTGCTGCTGGGCGGTCTCGGCGTAGCAAATACCATGATCATGAGTGTTTTCACACGCATTCGCGAACTTGCCATTCTGCGCGTAAACGGATTTTCGAACGCACAGATCGCGGGCATGATCTTTGGCGAGTCGGGAATAGTGTCGCTCATTGGCGCCGTTGTAGGTCTTGCCATGGGAGGCCTGGTGATCGTGGGACTCAAGCTGATTCACGCGCTGCACGGCTACATTGACTCGCACATGCAGCCGTGGGTGATGGTTGGTGTGGTGGTGCTGGCATTGCTCACCGGTGTGGCTGGCGCGCTTTATCCGGCCGTCTACGCCATGCGGGTTCGCGCGGTGGAGGCGCTTCGCTTTGAGTAAACTCTTTGTGGAGGAACAGCCCTCACGCAACGTTCTGCGCGCTGAAGAGGTATGGAAGAGCTACGAGCAGGATGCCATTCGCGTCCTGAATGGCGTCAACTTTGAGGCCGCGGCTGGGCAGACCGTCGCGCTGTGCGGCCCGTCGGGTTGCGGCAAGAGCACGCTGCTGCATTTGTTGGGCGGGCTCGATACGCCAACTTCTGGCAGCATTTATGTGAATGACGTCAAGCTGGAGCCCGGGCGTTCCACGCTGCAAATGTTGCGGCATCAGATTGGATTC
>JAJYBT010000796.1 GCA_021778875.1 Acidobacteriota bacterium
CATGTGGCCACAGCAGCCCGCGGTTCAAGCGGCGCATGGGCGATGTACGCCACGGTGTATTGATTCTCGATCTTTAGATCCGCGCCAGCCATCGCCTGCGCCACGGAGCCGGTTACATGCTGCGGGCCTCCCTCATCGCCGGTGTCGGGATTGTTTTTCAAATACTCATATAAGCCTTCGTTCGAGGGCTGCGCGGGCACGTTCCACTTTGCCTGGATGGCGGCGAGCGCATGTTGTGCCGTGTAGGCGTCGGGCGCAACCACGCCGATAAAATCACCATCGCGTACAACCTGGACTCCGTGCAGCTTTTCCGCCGCGCTGCTGTCGAGCGATACGAGCGTTGCATTGAATCCATCGGGGCGGAGCACGGCTCCGAACCGCATCTCGGGAAGAACCATGTCGGAGGGATACTTGTGCGCTCCGGTCACAAAGTCGCGGCCACCAACCTTTGGAACAGCAGTGCCTGCGATCTTCCACTCGGTGGCGGGCGTAAGGCGCTCTTCGCTTGAGACGATCTTCACCAGCTTCTCGCCGCGGGTCAGCTCACCGTACGCGAAGGAACGGGACTGTGTTGAATCGGTCACCTTGCCGTCAGCGGCCGTCAACGTTGCCGCGTCCACCTGCCAGCGTTGCGCGGCCAGCTCCAGCAGCGCCTCGCGCGCGGCCGCAGCCATCGTCCGCAGTTGCGGCCCCATGGTGGGCGTGGTGCGGCTGCCAAAGGTGCCCATATCCCATGGCGTCAGATCGGTGTCTCCCATGACCATGCTGATGGAGGCAAAGGGAACGCGCAGTTCCTCGGCAACCTGCTGCGCGAGGGAAGTGCGAATGTTCTGGCCGACCTCGACCTTGCCGGTGAACACCGTCACCTTGCCGTTGGCGGCAATGTGCAGCCAGGCACTCACGTCCTTTGGCAACTCATGACCGCCGAAGGCGCGGCCGGATTCCTGCGTCCACGCGGAGGTGGGCGTGAGGCACACAAGCACTCCTGCGCCGAGGACTTTCAGGAAATCGCGACGATCAAGCTGCACGCTTCGTGATGCTGCATGAGAACTGTCGGGAGCGAACTCAGGCGAGGGCTGTTCACGCAGGCTCATCGGCTCGCTCCTTTCGCCGGCATGGACTGCGCGGCGCGCTGGATGGCGGCAACGATGCGCGGATACGTGCCGCAGCGGCAAAGGTTACCATCCATCGCTTCGACGATCTGCTGTTCAGTGGGTTTGTGTGTGCGCTGCAAGAGCGACGTGGCGCTCAGAATCATGCCGGAGGTGCAGTATCCGCACTGGAAGGCTTCCTCGTCGATAAACGCCTGCTGGACGGCGCTCAACGCGCCGTTCTGCTCCAGGCCTTCGATGGTGATGATCTTCGCGCTTCCCACGGACCCCACGGCGACGAGGCAGGAGCGCGTGGCCTCGCCGTCAAGCAGCACGGTGCAGGCGCCGCACTGGCCTTCACCGCAGCCATACTTGGGCCCGGTCAGATTGAGACGGTTGCGCAGGACTGAAAGCAGACTCTCGTCCGCAGGAGCATCAACGTGGAGCGGCGCACCGTTGACGTGGAGAAGAAATTCGGCCATCCCGGACTCCCTTTGCATACAGGCAGAGTCAACGAACGGGCTTCATCATAGCGCATTGGGCGCATGGCGAGTCTATCGTTTACTGCGACGCGGGCCGATTCTGGTCTGCGGGAGCCGACATTGGCGGCTTCTGCGACTGCGAAGATGCGTCAAACGGCTCCGGGCCAATGTGGCCGCGATGGCAGGTGCCGCAGGTGACGGGCAGGCCCGAGCCCTGAAGCCTGGCGATGTAGTTGCTGTTGATTGCTTCCGTCATCGTGTACATGGTGCGCGCGACAGCCTTCATGGGCCTGGAGTCATCGGCGAATCGGAGGATCGGCTGGCCATCCGGGTTGATTTTTTCAGGGTCTTCCGCATGGCAGGAGTCGCACCGGCTCCCCAGAGATGCGGACCATTGCTTCATGATGTCGTGGACCTGCTGCCCAGTTAGATCTTTGGGCAGCACCTTCAGGTTTGTGGGCGCGGGATAGGTATGAGACGGCGTGGCTGGCGTTGGGCTGCCTGCATCTCCGCGCAGCCCCTGCGGCGCTTGAGCAGCCGTGCCGGGCGCAAAAACGGCCGCGGCCAATAGCAGCGACGCGGCTACGAACGGAGCGTGCAGGGAAGACTTCAAGGAACAAACCTCCATGCGCTCAGAGATGAGAGAGGAGTCTCTGGCCGTGGCAGTTGAAGGATGCGCCGCATCGCCGTTGCGCTTTGCAGCGTGGATCTTTCGTGGTCAAGCCGGAATCCCCTGCGTCCTGCAACGCCGGGGACGCCGGCTTGAAAGCACCACTCAGCAGATCGCTGACGATTACCAGCTATCCTGCTTCTTCTGCTGCTTCGACCAGAGGAATTCGACAATCTGATGAATGTCCTCGCTGCTCAGCAGGCTCTTCCACGACGGCATGTACAGCGGCGGCGTGGGGCCCTTCGCGTCTTCCAGCGGAGGGGTTCTGCCGTCGCGTATGACCGCGATCACTTCATCCTTGGTGTAGTCGTCGGCGAGGTGCACAAGCGAAGGAACCTGTCCGCCCTGCGCATTGGGATTG
>JAJYBT010000797.1 GCA_021778875.1 Acidobacteriota bacterium
TCCGAAGGCACGGATCGTCTTCCAGAACTATCCTCTGACGCGCATCCACCCGGAGGCGCTGAAGGCAGCTTCCTATGGCGTGTGCGTGACGCGGCAGGGAGGCAGCACGGCCTTCTTCCAGTTTGCGTCGGCGGTGTATGAAGGGCAGGATGGGCTGACGACTCCGGATGGCACGACGCTGACGCTGAACAGCGCGGTGACCAAGGCAGGACTGGATCCGGCCAAGATTGCGGCATGCTCGGCGACGCCGGATGTGCTGGCAGAGGTGCAGAAGTCCGTCAAGCTGGCGCAGTCGCTGAACGTCAACCAGACGCCGATGCTGATGATCAACGGCCGCCCGGTGCCGATTGACGGCGTGCCTTATGAAACGATCAAGAAGATTGTTGAATACCAGGCGAAGCTGGATGGCGTTGCTGCCCAGTAGTCGAACCTGAGCAGAGCCGTAAGACGGAAGCCCCCACGAACGCAGCATGCCGCACACGCGGCCATGCTGAAGGAGTGGGGGCTTTTCTTTGCGGGAAATTTGGCTCTGCGAGGGGGAACGCCTGGCTCAGCGGGCGCGATCGATGCGCAACATGGGCGAGTGGCCCGCGGCCTGCGGCCCGCGAATGACGTGCGGGGTGATGATGATGAGCAGGGTGGCGTAGTCCCTCTCTACCTGTCGGCCAGTGAGGTCATTCAAACCGGGAATCTCCGTGAGGCCCGGCATGCCGCTGATGGCGCGACTTTCCTGCTGGTTGAGCTCGCTGGCGACGACCACGGCAGAGCCCTCGCGCAGAGTGACGACGGCGGAGTAGGCGCGATTGTTGAGCACGGGCAGGCCGTTGATCTGCGTGCCGGCCAGTGCGGTCAGTTTCAGGTCGAGCGTGAGGGCGACATCGCCGTTGCGAACTACCTTGGGCGTTGCCTTGAGCGTGAGGCCGAGATCCTGATACTCCACCTGGGGGATCTGCATGGCGGATGAGGTTAGCGAGGATAGCAGCGACAGCAGGCTGCTGGATGTTCCGGCGCTGGTAAGGCCCGGTATGTTGATGTTGCTGGAGCCGAGGTCGGAGTAGGACGACGTGGTGATGGGATAGCGCAGGCCGGAGCGCAGCGTGCCGTCTTCGCCATCGCCGATGCGGAGCTGTATGTCGTCGAGGGCGCGCGAGTCAGAGGCGTTGAGGCTGAGATTGGCGGAGGCCGGGCCGGGCGAGAGACCGGAGAGCGTGAGCCCGCCGCCGAAGAGCGCAATGCCGTTCGAGAAGATGGAACTGGAGACCTGCCCGGAGGCGAGCAGGATGCCCAGGATGGCCAGCGTGTCTCCGGGAGCGGCGAGGCCGGAGGAGATGATCTGCTGCACAAGTTGCTGGTTGGAGTTGAGGATGGCCTGCTCCTCGGCATAGACGTTGAAGGCCGTGAGTTGCTGGGGCAGGATGGCGCCGGTACTGCGCTGGTTGGTGTGCGCGAGCTGGATGAGACGCACGTCGAGCAGCACCTGGCTGCGCCCGTCGAGAAGCTGGCGGAGCGTGGTGTTGAAGGCATCCAGCGTGTCAGTGGACGCGCGGATGGTCATGGTGCCTTTGCTCTGCTCCAGGACGGCCTGGCGCGTCTGGAAGACGGTCTTGGCCAAGTCGCTGACGTCGGTCATCTCCTTGGTGGACAGGCCGGGCAGATAGATGGTTTCCATGTCCTGGCGCGTGTACTGGTCGCGGTTCTGCGGGGTATCGCGCGCGACGAGGACGCGGTGGGCATCGAGCGGCACGGCGAAGGAGTGCGTGACGAGGCCGAGCGCCTGCGACGCCTGCTGGTAGGTGGCAGAGTCAAGGTCAAAGCGAACGGGGACCGGGGCGATGCTCTGGTCCACGGTGGCGTCGATTCCGTAAGCCTTGTAGACGTTCAGGATGAGCTGACGCGCGTTGGTGCGCAGGTGGAAGTTGTGCGTGTCCGCGTTGGCGACGAGATCGGGCGCGCTGCCAAGGGTGGCTGCACCCTGCTCGTAGACGGACTCCGTGCGGCCGCTGATGGCGTCGTCCGCCTGCTGGTTGAGCCGCTCCGCGAGCTGGGCATTGCCGGGGTCGAGTTGGAGCGCGCGCTGCAGGGCGGCTCGCGCGGCTGCAGAGTCTCCGCTGAAGCGGGCCTTGGTGGCTGCCTGGATGAGCGCGGTGACGACATGGCTGCGCGCGACCTTGGCGGCGAGGCCGTATTCGGGTTTGCCGGGGTCCAGTTCGGCGGCCTGTTCGTACTGCTGCAGGGCGGCTTCGAAGTCACTTTTTTGGAAGAGCCTGCCAGCCTGAAGAAAGAGTTTGGCGGCGCGACGCTGATCCCGTGTAGAGACATGCGTGCTGGAACTGGACGTGGCCATCGCGGAAGCCGTAGCGGAGGCCGGGGCCTGCGCGGCCGGTTGGGCCTGCTGCGCCAGGGCTGCACCGGACGCCGCGAGCAGCAGCGCCGCGAGCCGCGCGGGTCGATGGTGGATCGCGCTCATGCTGGCAGATCCTTGGCTGCGGCGCGGGTGGCGGCGAGCAGATCGGCCAGGGATGTGGCGCAGGCTTCGGGGTGGTGCTCGAGAAGCGTGTCGAAACTGAAGTGGCCTGTGGCGACGGCGATGACGGGC
>JAJYBT010000014.1 GCA_021778875.1 Acidobacteriota bacterium
AGCAGACCCACCGAGTCGTCGCGCACCCCGGCGGAGGTTGCATCCTCTGACGCCATCATCAGCAACTGGCGGATGGCGGGGTCGTCCAGCGAGCCGCGGACGCGCTGCGGCACCACCTGCTCATAGCTCACTTCCACCACATTGCTGTTGGGCTGGCGGACGATGCTCGAAATGCTGGCAACCTCTGCCGCGCTTGGCGCCGTGGCTGGCTGCGCCGGAGCGGGAGCGGGCTGCTCCGCCGCGGCCACATGGGCCGCGTGCTTCTGCGCATATTCATATCCGCCCAGGCTGCCTGCGCCCCCGCCCGCCACCAGCAGCAGCAGAGCAGCCACCGGGGCCGCCTGCAGGCTGGCAAAGTTGTTGACGATCCGCTGGCTCAAACGCTCATACCAGCGCTTCGGCGGCAGTGCGTCCAGCGCTTCCTCAAGCCGAAGACGGGACCGCGCCACCAGGTTTGCGGGTGGCTCGGCCACAGGGAGCACGGCTGCCAGTGTCCTGAGCGCCTGCAACTGTTCCCGCTCTTCGCGGCACTCCGCGCAGAGGGTCAGATGCCTTTCGAGCTCATGGATCTGTTCATCGGGCAGCTCCCCATAAGCCGCCAGCACGATCTTCTCGTGTGCGAGTTCACAGTTCATATCGTTACGTCCTTCCAGCCTCAAGCAATGCCCGGTTCACGTTCGCAAAATCCGCCGCCCGCATGGGCAGCCTCGAACGCATCACCGCAATCCCGCCAGTTGTGTTCTCAACTTCTTTGTCGCCCTGAAGAGCGTATTCTTGGCGGTTTCTTCCGTGGTGTTCAACATCTCTCCGATGGTGCGCAATCGGAGCCCCTGATAGTGCTTCAGTTCAAAAACCATCCGCTCGCGCGGGGTGAGCTTGGCCAACGCGGCCTGAATTCTTTCCCCCAGCACTTTGCGGTCCAGCTCCCGATCGGGATTGGAAAACGACCGGTTGTCCGACACCGAAGACAGCAAGTCAATCTCGTCGCCGGAGTGGTCCACATGCACAGACTGGTCCTCGCGACGCGTCTTGCGACGCCGCAACTGGTCCAGGCAGAGATTGGTCACGATCCGGTAAATCCAGGTATAAAAGGAGCACTCGAAGCGGAAGTTGCCGATGTACCGGAAGGCCTTGAGAAAGGCTTCCTGGTAGATGTCTTCCGCGTCGTGCTCTGAGCCGGTGAGGTGCAGCGCAAGGCGCAGAACCTGCTGCTCATATTGGCGCACCAACGCGTCAAACGCCACGCGCGAGCCCGCCTGCGCCTGGCGAATCAGCTCCATCTCCGGTGCGCGGGCCTGCAAGCGCTCCTGCTCGCGGTTCGGTCCGTCCATTGCCCTCGTCGCAGCCATCCCTTGGGAGGATTGTACCCTTCCAGCGGTTAGCCAGCCGAGAGCGCCCGGCGAGACGGCCGGGGAAATGGGGTGGGTCGCAGCTTCTATTGCCATCGAATCCCTGCTCCGGTAAAAGACGTGTTCGCATCTTGGTAGACGCGGAAAGGCCCGCTTTGTGAGCGCACCCTGCCGCGCGGCAGGGGTCGCGGGCGGTTTGAAAGAACTTTGCTTCGCGCGGCTGAAGAGGCTCGGAAGAACGCGCGAGAGGCAGAGTACACGAGAGGACAGGTTACCGCAGGGCCTGAAGGCCGGGCTGATTTTAAGCCACTTGCGGCAAGAGTAAACTCGTGCACCTGACGCACGACCTTGCAAGCGGCGGGTTATTCGGCAGCCTGAGAAGCCCCGGCCTTTCATGCTGATCCGCTACCCTGCAGGCCCCAGCCAGGGCCAGCCGGTACACTGGAAACGAATGAGCGAATCACTTTTTGCAGCAATTGATCCCCCCGCAGGCGCCACCGAGGGATGGCACACGGCGCACTGCGACGGCGGCTCGCGCGGCAATCCCGGCCCCTCCGGCTACGGCGCGGTCATTGAGGATGCACAGGGCCGCGTGGTCGCGCAGCTGAGCGAATACCTGGGCAAACAAACCAACAACTACGCCGAATACTCCGGCCTGCTGGCCGTGCTGGCCTGGGCTGTGGAGCACGGCGCAACCCGCCTGCGCGTGGTATCCGACTCCGAACTGATGGTGAAGCAGATGAAGGGCCAATATAAGGTGGCCAGCCCCACGCTTCGCCCGCTGTGGGAAGAGGCCAAACGACGCGCTGCGCGCCTGGACCGCTTTGAGATGCGCCACACCCTGCGCGGCGGCAACCAGGAGGCAGACCGCCTGGCCAATGAGGCCATGGACAAAGGCATGGGCAAGAGGCCAGTTCGCTGAGAGGCCGCCGGCCCGCCAGCATTAGCAGGCCCTAAGTCGATTGGTGGGAGCGTTGCTCACTTAGCCGCAGAAGACCTATCAGCAGTACTTTCGTAATGGCCTTTCGTACCACATACACCTAAGTTGTATGTGTAAACTGAATAAGTTGTGAAAAAAATAAATGTTGGGACAACTTAATTCCCACGCAGAGGTCTCTTAGATATCACGCCTTGGATCTTCGTTCTGCCTGAGTAGTCCATTTCGGAGGAATAACCATGAAGGATCAAGCCCGCAAGGGTAGATTTGCCGGCATCTGGCAGCCAGTTCTTGCGCTTGCCTGTCTGCTGGCCGTTACAGGAATCGTGGTGGCATGCAGCAGCGGAGGCAGCGTGACAGGCTCCGGCATGGCCACGGTCAATGTTCGACTCAGCGATCCGGCGACCTGCAAAACGCCTGAGGGCATGTTCTCAAATGTGTGGGTGACGATCACCGACGTGCAGGCGAACGTAAGCTCATCGGCAGGCCCGACCGACAGCAGCTGGGTTGACCTCACGCCCAAGCTGGCCTCAACGCCCATGCAGGTTGACCTGCTGGCGCTGGCAGGCAACCAATGCGTGCTCAAGTCGCTGGGCGACAACCTGGAGCTGCAGGCGGGCAGCTATCAGCAGATCCGCCTGATCCTGGCCGACAATACGGCGTCCATGCCGAGCTCCAACCCCTGCAACAGCGCCGGCACTGCCAACTGCGTTGTCACAAGCAACGGAACATTTCCACTGCTCTTGTCCAGCGAGGATAAGACCGGCATCAAGATTCCCTCGGGCCAGATCGCGGGCGGCGCGTTCACCATCGCCGCGGGCCAGACGAAGGATCTCGCCATCGACTTCAACACCTGCGCCTCCATCGTCCAGGAGGGCAACGGGGGATTCCGCCTGAAGCCGGTGCTGCACGCGGGCGAGGTGAGCACCACCGACGTCTCCATCAACGGCACCGTGCTCGATGCCTCCACCGGCAAGCCCTTTGCGGGCACCGCATACGTGACGGTTGAACAGCCGGATGCGAACGGAATCTATCGTCCGGTTCAAGGCTCACAACAGGTCGCCGCCGATGGCACGTTTGTCTACTGCCCGCTGCCTGAAGGCACGTATGACGTGGTCGTTGTAGGCTCGCTGAACGGCGTTCTCTATGCGCCCACGGTCATTACCGGCGTGGCCACCGGCAGCACCACCGGCAACATCAACCTGAATCCGCCGGCTACCACCGTGGCGGCCGTCTCTGCCGCCAACCTGACGGGCCTGGTATCTACCGCGGGCAGCTCGGCTGCAATCTCTGAGGTGGTCACGCTCAGCGCGCTGGAAACTGTGAATGGCAAGACGTACACCATTCCGCTGCAGCCCGCCACGACGCCGAACTTCGACCAGACAGCGAACGTGACCACCGCGCCCTCTGCGAACCCGCCGGCATGCGCGGGCGGCACGGACTGCGCAGACTACACCCTGCCTGTCAGCTCCAGCGGAGCCTTCTACGCCGCATGGAGCGCGAGCGGCCCCGGCACGCTGACGCCCACCAGCACCACAACGGCGCTGGCGTCCTACTACGTGGATGGGCAGGCAAACTGCTCCAACACCCCGCAGAGCTCCGGCGTAGCCATCCAGCTCGCCCTGCCCGGGCCGTTCAACACCACGGCTGGCGTTGCCATGACGTCGAACATCAACCTGACCGGCTGCCAATAAGCAGCGGGCAGCAAAAACCGAGGGCCGGAACTCTGCGAGGAGTTCCGGCCCTCATTCTTTTGGCTCGCATGTGCGCGAGCTCGATTCAGTTGCTGCGTCAGCGCCCGAGGTTGTTGCGCCACACATGCCCGCTGCGCTCCAGCAGGCGGTCGGCGCAGTCCGGCCCCCACGTTCCTGCAAAATAGTTGGGAAAAACCTCGGGATTCTTTGCGGCCCACGCCTCAAGAATGGGCGTATACAGCCCCCACGTTGTCTCCACGCCATCGCGATGCGCAAACAGCGTCTGGTCGCCGAGCATGGCGTCCAGCAGCAGGCGCTCATAGCCGTTGGCGCTTGACTTGCCAAACGCCGCGGCGTAGTCGAAGTCCATGTTGACCGGGCAGACGCTCATGTCCGGCGTGCTGGGCACCTTGGCGCCAAAGCGCAGCGCGATGCCCTCGTCCGGCTGAATGCGAATGGTGAGCAGGTTCGGCTGAATCTCCTGGCACGGCCCGCCCGTTGACATGCGGTTAAAGATCAGCAGCGGCGGCTGCTTGAACTGGATGCTTATCTCCGTAGCGCGCTTCTTGAGCCGCTTGCCCGCGCGCAGATAAAACGGCACGCCCGCCCAGCGCCAGTTCTCAATTTCCAGCCGGAGGGCGGCAAAGGTCTCCGTGCCGGACTCGGGATTGACGCGCTCTTCATCGCGATAGCCAATCACCTTCTGCCCTTCCACCACGCCGGGACCATACTGCCCGCGGACCGCATCGTGCACGGGAACCGGCGGAATGGCGCGCCAAGCCTTCACTTTCTCGCGGCGCACGCTCTCTGACTCAAAGCTCGACGGCGGCTCCATGGCCACAAAGCTCAGCAGCTCCATCATGTGGTTCTGCACCACGTCGCGCAGCGCGCCGGCCTTCTCATAGAACGGCCCGCGGCCTTCGACGCCCAGCGTCTCCGCCGCTGTGATCTGAACGTGGTCGATGTAGTTCCGGTTCCAGATGGGCTCAAAAATGCCGTTGGCGAAGCGGAACACCAGGATGTTCTGCACCGTCTCCTTGCCCAGATAGTGGTCGATGCGGAAGACCTGATCCTCATGGAAGACGGCATTGACCTGATGATTCAGCTCGCGCGCGGAGTCGAGGTCGTGGCCAAAGGGCTTCTCAATCACCACGCCCACGCGCCCCTGCTCAGGCTGCGCCATGCCCTGCGCGCCCAGGTTCTCGATGATGGGCGCGAAATATTCGGGCGCGGTGGCCAGATAGAACAGCCGGTCGCCGCCAATGGATTTCTCTTTGGCGATGCGCTCCAGCTCCGCCTTCAACCCCGCATAGCCAGAGGCGTCGTCAAAGCTCAGCGCGTAGTAGCTGATGTGTTTGGCGAACTCGTCGATTCTGGGATCGGTTGCGTCCACGCCGCCATACTCCACAATGCCCGCGCGCATGTCGGCAGCGAACTCATCGCCGAGCGGACGCCGCGCCACGCCGACAATGGCGAACTTCTCCGGCAGCAGGCCCGACTGCTTCAGGTGGAAGAGCGCGGGCAGGAGTTTGCGCTTGGTCAGGTCGCCCGAGGCGCCGAAAATGACCATGATCCCCGGCTCGGGAATGCGCTCGCGCGTCGGGGGAACGTGGGAGAGATCCTCGGGGCTGATTTTCATCTGCACTGTCGCCATAATTGACTCCGGCCTCCTGCCGCTCTGCGCCCGCCCTTGCGACTTATTACTCCCGCGAGGGCGGAATTCCGATCACTTACTACTGACTTAGGTCTTCAGTCCTTCTTCATCTCGTGCCCGCCAAACTGGTTGCGCATGATGGAGAGCATCCTGTCGGTAAAGTTATTCTCTTCGCGCGAACGGATGCGGCGGAGCAGCGACTCGGTAATCACCGGCGCGGACACATTCAAATCGATGGCCTCGACGACTGTCCAGCGGCCCTCGCCGGAATCGGGGACGTAGGCCTGCAGCCCGTCCAGCGTGGGATGCTTGGCCAGCGCACCCGCCGTGAGGTCGAGCAGCCAACTGCGCACCACGCTGCCATAGCGCCAGATCTCCGCAACCTGCTCGAGGTCGAGGCTCATCTCCTTCTTCTGCTCCATGATGGTGAAGCCTTCGGCGTAGGCCTGCATCAGTCCATACTCGATGCCGTTGTGCACCATCTTTACAAAATGGCCCGCGCCCGCCGGACCCACATGGCCCCAGCCCTTGTCCGCCGCGGGAGCGAGCGTTTCGAGGATGGGCCGCAGATACTCGACCGGCTCCTTGTCGCCGCCGGCCATCATACTGTAACCCTCCTGCAGGCCCCACACGCCGCCCGACGTGCCCACATCCACAAAGTGGAGGCATTTGGCGGTAACTTCCTTGTAGCGGCGCATCGAGTCCTTGTAATACGAGTTACCGCCGTCGATAAGTATGTCGCCGGGATTCAGCAGCGGCACTAACTTCGCGATCGTCTGGTCCACCGGGTCGCCCTGCGGCACCATGATCCAGATGGCTCTCCGGGCCTTTAACTTTTGGACAAGCTCCTCAAGACTGGATACGCCCACGTTGCCTGAAGCCGTAAGCCGCGCCACCGCTTCAGCATTGAAGTCGAAGCCGACCACCTGATGGCCGCCCAGCCTCAGTCGCTCCGCCATGTTGCCGCCCATCTTGCCGAGGCCAATCAAACCTAATTGCATGTTGCTCTCCCTTCAAATCTTTTCGAAGACTCCGATGTCTTCAAGCGTGGCCCGCAGAGCGCCTGCCCCCAGAAACCGGATAGCCCTGATGCCGGCATCTCTCGCACCCGCCACATTCTCTTCGCGGTCGTCGATGAACAGAATCCGCTCTGCCGGTTTGCCGAGAATATCCAGCACGCGGCGGTAAATGGCCGGGGCGGGCTTGCGCAGGCCCATGTAGCACGAACTGAATGCAAACTGGAAGTAAGCGCGCAGTCCGTAGCGCTCAAACCGATACTCGTTGGGCTCGCGCGCTTCGTTGTTCAGCGCGCCCACCATGCACTGGTTAGATGCGGAAATTTCGCTGAGGATTCCCAGCGCGCCATCTGTCATGGGCTGCGACTGGGCGCAGAGCGCGGCAAAGAACTCTTCGCGCGTAAAGCTGCGCGGCTCATAAAACACCGCCGCATCAAGATATTCGTCCGCGCGGATCGCGCCCCGCTCCCACGCATCATAGGGGGCTGCGTGCCGCGCTTCAAACGCGTCGTAGTCCAGGTTGAACTGCCGCAACACCGCCGCGCGCTCGCGATGGTCCCAGCCGTTGGTCAGCAGGACTCCGCCCACATCAAAGAGGATTACGTCGAAGGGGAACATCGGCGCCTCTCAGCCAATCACTGTTATGCAGGGTTCTTTGATCCGTCGCCGCACTGATACTTCGCCTCAATGGCCAGCACCTTCTTGAAGCGCCGCACAAACCGCTCTTCATTGGCGATGAACTCCGCCCGGACAAATGCGTCCACCACCTCGAAGGCCAGCGCAGAGCCGATGATGCGCGCGCCGAGCACCACCACGTTCATGTCGTCGTGCTCCACGCCCTGGTGCGCCGAGTACGTGTCATGGCACATGCCGGCGCGAATGCCGGGTATCTTGTTGGCGGCCACGCACACGCCCACGCCCGAGCCGCAGATGAGAATTCCGCGCGGCGCCACGCCCTGCTTCAGCGCCAGGCCGACCTTCTCCGCAAAGTCGGGATAGTCGGAAGGCTCGGCGTTATACGCGCCAAGATCAATCACATCGTGACCGGCTTTGGCGAGATAGGCGCGCACTTCTTCCTTGAGGGGAAAGCCCGCGTGATCCGAACTGATGACTAACTTCACGATATGTTCCTTTCAGCCCGGCGGCCGGACGGTTAGCAGGTCAGCAAGTCAGCGGGTCAGCAAGTCAGCCCGGCGGAGTGTTTGCCGTTGATTGCCAAAAATGCTGTGAAGTTACTCCAGCCCCTGCACCCGCCGACTCGCTAACTTGCTGACTGGCTAACTCAACAGCGCCTTCGCCCTGGCCGCAATGTTCTCCGCGGTAAAGCCGAACTCCGCCATCACCTTCGGTCCCGGGGCGGAAGCGCCAAAGCGGTCGATCCCGATGACGTCGCCGTTCTGCCCGACATACTTCCACCAGCCCAGTGTCGCACCCGCTTCAACCGCCAGCTTTGGCACGCCCGCGGGCAGCACGCTGGCTTTGTACTCCGGCGTCTGTTCGTCGAATATCTTCCAGCTTGGGAAGCTGACCACGCGCGCCGCAATGCCCTCGCCGGCCAGCAGTTTGGCCGCATCCAGAGCAGCCCACACCTCGGAGCCCGTGCCGATCAGCACCACCTGCGGCCGGGCCGCATCCTGCAGCACGTACGCGCCCTTGCTTACCCCGGCAAAAACATCCTGCGCGGCAGGGTCAATCACGGGCAGATCCTGCCGCGTGAGGGCAAAGAAGCTGGGCCCGCTGCGTTCCAGCGCCAGCCGCCAGGCTGCCGCCGTCTCGTTTGCATCGGCGGGCCTGAAGTCCGTCATCCCCGGCACGGCGCGCAGCGCCATCAGATGCTCGATGGGCTGGTGCGTCGGCCCGTCCTCGCCCAACGCCACCGAGTCATGCGTGAAGATGAACAGCGCATGCACCTGCATCAGAGCCGCCAGGCGCAGCGCCGGCTTGCAGTAGTCCGAGAAGACAAAGAACGTTGACCCGAAGGGCAGCAGCCCGCCGTGCGCCGCCATGCCGTTGACCGCCGCGCACATGCCGAACTCGCGCACGCCGAAGAAGATGTTGCGCCCGGCCGGGTCCACATGGAAGTTCGCGCCCGGCTTGAATATCGTCTTGGTCGAGGCGGTCAGGTCCGCCGCGCCGCCGAACAGCTCCGGCACCTCGCCCGCGATGGCGTTCAGAATCGCTCCGCCGGCGTTGCGTGTGGCCTGCGGCTTGCCCGGCGCAAAGCTGGGAATCGCTCGCTCCCAGCCGGCCTTGCGGATGCCCTTCTGGGTGCGCTCGAACTCCGCGGCCTGCTCAGGAAACGCCGCGGCATAGCCCGCAAACAGCTTCTTCCAATCTGCCTCCAGCGCCGCGCCGCGCTCCTGCGCCATGCGCCAGTTGGCGAGCGCGTTGTCCGGCACGATAAAGCTCTGGTCCTCAGGGAAGCCGAAGAACTTCTTGGTCGCCGCCGTGTCTGCCGCGCCGAGGGCCTCGCCATGCACCTTGTTGGTGCCGGCCTTGGGACTGCCGTAGCCGATGACGGTGCGCACCGCGATAATGGAGGGCTTGTCCGTGACTGCTTTGGCCGCTTCAATGGCAGCTTCAATGGCTTTCAGGTCGTTGCCGTCGGCCACGCGCTGCACATGCCAGTGGTAGGCCTCGAAGCGCTCCAGCGCGTCTTCGGTGTAGCTGAGCTCGGTGGGTCCGTCCAGCGAGATGAGGTTGTCGTCGTAAAGAAAGATCAGCTTGCCCAGGCCCAGCGTGCCGGCCAGCGAAGCCGCCTCATGCGAGACGCCTTCCATCAGGTCGCCGTCGCCCAGCAGCGCAAACGTATGGTGGTTCACCACCTCAAAGCCTGGCCGGTTGTAGGTAGCCGCCAGATGCTTTTCCGCAATGGCCATGCCCACGGCCATGGCGATGCCCTGGCCCAGCGGCCCGGTCGTCACCTCAACACCCTCGGTGTCGCCATACTCCGGGTGGCCCGGCGTGCGCGAGCGCCACTGGCGAAAACTCTTCAAATCATCCAGCGTGACCTTGTAGCCGGAGAGAAACAGCGTGGAGTAGAGCAGCGCCGACGCATGTCCGTTGGACAGCACAAAGCGGTCGCGGTCCGCCCATTTTGCATGCGCCGGGTTGTGCTTCAACAGCTTGTGAAAGAGCAGATACGCAATGGGCGCGCAGCCCAGCGGGGCGCCGGGGTGGCCGCTTTTGGCCTTCTCCACCGTGTCAACGGCCAGCAGCCGC
Source organism: Acidobacteriota bacterium (assembly GCA_021778875.1). The sequence goes on from JAJYBT010000014.1 coordinate 9,873, forward strand.
AATGTGTCAATAGACAGTTCGTCAAGAGAGAGTTCCGCGAGGCTCGATGTCATGCTGATTTCTGCAGTCCTTTCATTGCCGTGGCCGATGCGCAAGTAAATCCCTTTATCCGACGCTACTTGTTACCTGCCGTTACCTGGCTACCACCGCTATTTCCACATTGTAACCAAGCCAGCGATCATGATCCGGCCAGTGAAAAGTCCATGATAGTCCACCGTGCGCGCTTTCACTGCCCGTGGGAAGATCCGCGCAATGCCCGGCGCTGCCCAGGCTGCGGCTGGGCGTGGTCTCCATGGTCTGCCAGCCGTCGGCAGACCACACCACCTCAAACCGCTCTTCATCCAGAATGCGCAGCGTGTCTCCGGCGGCAACCTTCTGGATGGGTCGCCGCAGGCTGTAGATTTCCATGTCCTGCTGCAAAGCCGCCCGCCCTTCCGGCTCGCAGTAGCGCGCGTAAACCGCATCAATGCGGTCAAACACCTTGCCGTCCACCGTGGAGCGCAGCAGCTTCAGGTACTCCGCATGCGCCCACACCAGCGGCACCGCCGAGCCCGCCGGCTGGCCTGTCACCAGTCCCTGCGCCGGGCGGTTGGCGTCATCCCACACCTGCTCCGGCAGCATCTGCCCGCTGGTGGCAAAGCGTTCCAGCGACTTGATCAGGGGAGCAATATCCTTGCCCGCGGCCAGCTCATAGTGCGCGCGCTCGCCGGTCAGCAGCGGCCACACGCGGCCCTGTCCCCAGCCCTGGTAGGGGCCGCCGTCGGGCCGCTGCCCGTAGCCGTCCCAGTTGTAGCGCAGCCAGCCGGGCCCCTGCGGCAGATCGCGCTTCAGCACCGCGTCCACCACCTTCAGTGAGTCCATAATCAGAGCATCGTCGGCACGCCGCACGCCATAGCGCACCAGCTCAAGAAAGCCTGCATCCGCAATCTCGCGCGCCTCAAACTCATAGCGCGTGCCCGGCGGCCGGTTTGACAGCCGTATCGTCTCAGCGCAGCTGCTTTCGCTGGCATAGGCCTCGCCCGTCTCCGGCGGGCGGATGCGCATGTAATGGCGCTTGATCTCCGGATGCAGCACTCCATTGTTCGTGACCGTCCAGTCCTCCAGATGCCGCTCAATCCAGTCCGCCGTGTCCTCATAGAACTTGGCCAGCTCCAGCGAGTCATGTGCGCGCATGATCTCCGCCGCGCAAATCAGCCCCGCAATCACTGCGGCCAGAGTGGAAGGCGAGTAGCCCGCATTCTCCTCCCAGCGCTCCTGCTGGGTAATGGGTGCATGGCGCACCAGAAAGCCCGCCGCCCGCTCTACAAAGGGAAAGATGTCCATCGTGCCCAGCCCGTTCGCCTTCCACAGCCGCCACACCAGCATCAGCGGAAACGCCACCTCATCCAATTGCGTGCCGGACCAGTAAGGCCGCCCATCCACCCAGAAGTTCTGCGCAAAGCCGCCGTTGGGCTGCTGCGTGCACGCCAGGTAGACGAGCGCGCGCAGCGCCGTCTCGGCATTGCCGCAGGCCAGCAGCGCCGTGGCCGTCTGCACCATGTCGCGCGTCCACACCAGGTGGTAGCCGCCCAGGTCGTCGTCGCCCTTTGACTGTCCCCAGGGAATCGAGGCCGACGCGACGAACGCGCCGGAGAAGGTCTTGTCCTCATGCGCCAGCAGCACGTTGTGACTGGCGCGCATCAGCTTGCCGCCGTCGCACGCCTTGGGCGCCAGCCGCTCAGGGTGCGAGGCCCGCAACCACTGCTCGATAAAGCGGTCCCGCTGCTGCTCAAACGGAACCGACAGCGCGCTCACCGCCTTTTGCAGCGCCGCGTGGTGCCCCTGCCCGAAGCCGATGGCCAGCGTGCACTCGCGCATTCTGCTGCCATTCTCATGCTTCAGGTTCAGCTCGCCCAGGATTGCCAGGTTGCCGTCCGTGGCCGAGCCGAACTCCCAGTTCATGCGGAAGTTTTCCGTCAGGTCGCGCCAGCCGTCGCTCGCGCCCACAAAGCCGCAACTGACGCGCGAGAAGCCGCAACTGGCCCCCAGCGCCAGCGCCCACCGGTTCTTCCACGCCACGGCCATCTTGTGCCCGGCAATATCCACCGCGCGCGCCGTGTTGCCCGCCCCGCCGCCATCCAGATGCGGAGCCAGCAGCGCATACACCTTAAGCCGCGGCAACAGGTCCGCGTGGCCCTCCAGCAGAATGTGCGTGAGCACCACCGGCTGATGCGGGTCGCAGATGATCTCTTTCGTCAGCGTGTACCGGCCATCGGGATCGCGATTCACATAGCGGACTCCCTGCGCATGGGGATGGATGTACTCGAAGCTGCTAATCAGGTCGCGCTTCTCTTCATGCGTAAACGTCTCGCCATCGGTAATCAGGAACCCCATGTCCCGCACCTGTGCGTGGTCGATCGTGGGGTGGTACATCTCGTTCAGAATGCCGTGCGAGCAGGTGAACCAGACACGGCTGGCGGCTGAATAGGCCGTGCCCACGGCGTCTTTCACGCTCGATGTCCAGCGCGGCGCCATGCCGGGCGCGCCAAAGGCCTCGCCCTGCTGCTCAAGCCAACGATAAAGCGGAGCTTCATTCATGCGTTATTTCCAGTGTGATGTGCGGGAAGGGTCA
>JAJYBT010000798.1 GCA_021778875.1 Acidobacteriota bacterium
GGCCGAGCCGGGTAACGGTGTGTAGGCGACATGAGGAGCGCGGCCGGACTCCCGGATCTCCTCGGGCAGGTCCTCGGGCAGGATGGTTTCCATTTTGGCGACGGCGACGGCGTACTCAATCACGTTGGCCAGCTCGCGCACGTTGCCCGGCCAGGAGTAGTCCAACAGCGAGCGCATGGCCTGTGGCGAGATTCTGCGCATTAGCCCATGCTGGGCCGTGATGCGGTTCAGCAGGCTCATGGCCAGCGGAGCGATGTCCTCGCGGCGCTCGCGCAGGGGCGGAACTTCAATCGGCACCACGCACAGCCTGTAGTAGAGATCCTCGCGCAGGCGTCCTTCGCGCAGCGCCACCCGCAGGTCGGCGTTGGTGGCCGCCACGATGCGTGCATTGGTAGTGCGGGCGGTGCTTTCGCCCACGCGCTCATACTGGCGTTCCTGCAGCACGCGCAGCAGCTTCACCTGCAGCAGTGGCGGAAGGTCGCCGATCTCGTCCAGAAAGAGCGTGCCTTGCGAGGCCAGCTCAAAGCGTCCCACGCGGTCGCGCACGGCGCCGGTAAAAGCCCCGCGTACATGGCCGAAGAGTTCCGACTCCAGCAGGTCCGGTGGCAGGGCGCCGCAGTTGACGGCGATAAATGGACCGCCCGCGCGCGTCGAGCGTTCATGGATGGCCCGCGCTACCACTTCCTTGCCGGTGCCGCTCTCGCCGGTGATGAGGACGGTGGCTTCGCTGTGCTGCAGCGTCTCCACCAGGCGGAAGATGCGCTGCATTGCCGGCGAACACGCAACCACCCCGGAATAATAGACGGGCGCCTCTGGACAGGTTTGTTCTTCCTCCGCCGGGCGCAGCAGGACAAGGTACATCACGCGCGGATCGCAGATGTCGGAGCTTCCCTGGATCATGGGTGCCGCAGTGATGGACACCAGCCGTGGAATGCCCCCGCCGAACCTGAGGGTGGCGCGCCAGCCTTCGCGCATCTGCCCGTCCAGCAGAGCCTGACGCAGCGGCCCGCGTGGGCCGAACAGTTCCGTCCCCAGCAGCTCATCCACGCGACGGCCCCGAAGCTGCGCGGAGGTTCCCACGCCGAGCAGTTCGTCAATCAAGTAGGAGACGTGGACGATGTGAAACGAGGGATCGAGGCAGACAAAGGCGCGACCCACCGACGCCAGGGCGCTGGTAATTCCGTGAAGAGCAGCCTGAGTCATTTCGCCTATGGAGGGGTCGGATGCCGGCGGATGAAGCGTAGCCGCGATGCGGGCCATGTTGAACACGCTCCCACTGCCCCGAACGTCAAGCCCGGAACAGCAGATTGTAGACCCGCGAGGGAATCAATTCAAACCGGGGCCATCTGAGGACCGCCGCCTTGACCCGGTAAAGCAGCTTTCCGTATGCTCGGGAACGTCTTCGCGCGGGCGAATGCTTCCGGGATGAACCCGCGCAGGGAGCGCTTGCATGAGCACGAATACCACGGCCGTAACTGCCGCCCTTGGCTTTGCCGCTCAGCCCTTTCTGGTGCGCCGCGCAGCAGTGCTGGGCGCTGGAACCATGGGCTCGCGCATTGCCGCGCACCTGGCCAACGCTGGCATCCCCACACTTTTGCTTGATCTGGTTCCCAATGACGAAACTGCGGAGCAGCGCAGCCGGCTTGCCATGGCGGCGCTGAGTGCACTGGCCAAAGCGAAGCCGGCTGCCCTCTATGAGCCCGCGCTCGCTGCGCTGATCGCCCCAGGCAACTTTGAGGATGACCTGCCGAAGCTCGCCTCCTGCGACTGGGTCATTGAGGCCGTTGCGGAGAATCTTGAGATCAAGCGGGCGCTCCTCGACCGCGTCGTGCCCCATCTGGCAGCGCATGCCGTGCTTACGACCAATACATCCGGTCTGCCGGTTGGCGCCATCGCGGCAGGCCTAAGCGCGCACCGCGATCGCTTCTTCGGGACGCACTTCTTCAATCCCCCGCGTTACATGCGGCTGCTCGAGGTGATTCCCACTGCAGAAAGCGACCCCGCCGTGGTGTCTGCCTTTGCCGCATTTGCCGATCGCATCCTGGGCAAACAGGTGGTCTATGCGCGCGACACGCCAAACTTCATCGCCAACCGCATTGGCGTCGCGGTCATGTTTAATGCGGCCACTCTCATGTTGCAGCAGGGCCTGACCATCGAGGAAGTCGACGCGCTTACGGGCCAGGCGATTGGCTGGCCGCGCACAGGGACGTTTCGCCTGGCGGACATGGTGGGCATCGACATTCTGGCGCACGTAGCAGCAAACTTTCCCCAGGGCGTCAGCGGAGATGGCTTTGCCGGCATTCTCAAGCAGATCGTGCAGCGCGGCTGGCTGGGCGACAAGGCCGGACAGGGCTTTTACAAGAAAAGCCGCGGCGCTGACGGCAAGGAGCAGAGGCTCGTGCTTGATCTAGGTGCATTCGAGTACCGCCCTGTCGCCAAACCCGCCTTACCCGCTCTTGAAATGGCGAAGAACGCAGCGACCACGCCGGAGCGCCTGCGCCTGCTGCTGGCCAACGACCCGGCCAAAGACAAGGCCGCCCGCTTCCTGTGGCCTTTTCTTGCATCGCTGTGGAACTTTGCCGCAGACCGCATT
>JAJYBT010000799.1 GCA_021778875.1 Acidobacteriota bacterium
CCGATTGTCTGTCGGCTCGCCGTTGATCAGAAACCGGCTGCCCTTGGGCGATTCGTTCGCCACCTTTGCGCCAGCCGAGTCGCGCTCTTCGCCGCTCACAAACAGCAGCCCCACGCGAAAGCCCTCTGCCCGCAGAGCTTCCGCCGCGGCCACCTGCGCCGCCATGATCCCCTTCGCATCGGAAACGCCCCGGCCATACATGAACTCGCCGTCTTCGCTGTACGGAATATACGGCGGAACCGTGTCCATGTGCGTTGAAAACACCAGGTCCGGCGTCTCGCCCGCCATGCCTGCAAAAACATTCCAGCGCCCGCCCGCTGCCGCGCTCTCCGGCGGCTGCGGCACCGCCGTCTTTTCCACTGCCCAGCCGCGCCCGGCAAGAAATCCCGCCAGAAAATCCCCCACCGCCCCCTCGTTGTACGTGGTGGACTCGATTTCGACAAGCTCGCGCGTAAAGCGGATAGGATCAAGAGGCTCAAACTCGAACATGATGCAGCCAGAATACCTTACGGGCTGAAAACATGCCTCCCGCGCAATGCAGTTTCATGCGTTCAAATCCGATCCGCGCCAGTTGACTCCTTGAGCGATTTACTTCAGCTCGCCGGCCAGACCTGCCTGCCGGCAAAATGCGCGTAGAATAGCCATGGAATGACCGCTACAATCCCACCCGGAATCCCCGCCTCTGGCGCGGGGAGCGCGATTTTGCGCAGCATCGATCTGCGCGGCCCGGCCGGCCGGCTTGAAGCGCTGCTCAACGAAGGCTCTCCCGGCGCGCCCTTCGCGGCGCTGGTCTGCCATCCGCATCCGGTCGGCGGCGGCACCATGCACAACAAGGTGGTGTATCACGCCATGAAAGCCCTCAACGCGCCGGAATGGGGCCTCGGCCTCCCCGTGCTGCGCTTCAACTTTCGCGGAACCGGCCTCAGCGAGGGCAGGCACGACGGCATGGCCGAAACCGGAGATGTCCTCGCCGCGCTTGACTGGCTTGAAAGCGCCTACAACCTCCCTGTCGTACTCGCTGGATTCAGCTTCGGCGCCGCCATGGCGCTCTATGCCTGTTGCGATCCACAAACCCGCAAGCACGCCGGCGCAAACTCAGGCGCCCGCGTTTGCGCCCTGGCTGCGCTGGGCCTGCCTACGCTGGCCGAAGGCCGTCATTACCGCTATTCCTTCCTCTCCGCCTGCACCCTCCCCAAGCTCTTTCTAAGTGGCGACCGCGACCAGTTCGCCCCCGCCGAAGATCTGCATGAAGTGGCCGAAACCGCGGCCGACCCAAAAAGGATTGTGCTCCTCCAAGGCGCCGATCATTTTTTTGCCGGCCAGCTTGAGGCGATGCAAAACACGCTCGCCGCCTGGCTCAAGGAGCAAGTTCAATGACGCCCGTCAGCGATTCCGTTTTCGATTCCCTCCACGCCACCGCCACCGAGATCTTTACCGGCGCGCTCGCGGCCTGCAACATCGAGTCCGCCTTCGACCGCCGCATCCGCTTTGAGGGCAATACGCTCCATCGCCTGCTGCCCGACGGCAGCGGCCCGGAAGAAATCAACCTTGCCGGCTACAGGCGCATCTTCGTGGTTGCCATGGGCAAGGCCGCCGCGCCCATGCTCCAAGTCCTGCTAAGCCGCATGAAGCGCCGCCAGGGCCTGCGCGGCGTCTGCTGCACAAAGTACCTGCCCTCCAGCCGCAACTGGCGCATTCGTTACTTCGAGGGCGGCCATCCCCTGCCCAATGAAGACTCCTTCGCCGCCGCCCGCGCCACCCTCGCGCTCCTCAAAAAAGCAAAGAAGGATACGCTCATCTTCTTCCTTATCTCCGGCGGCGGCTCCGCCATGTTTGACCTGCCTCTCGACCCGCAGATCGGACTCAACGACACCATCGCATTGCATGAGGCGCTGCTCGCCTCCGGTGCGCCCATCAACGAAGTCAACACCCTCCGGAAGCACTTTTCCGCCGTCAAGGGTGGACGCCTCGCTCTCGCCGCCGCCGACGCCACCAAAATCTCCATGCTGCTGCCCGACGTGCCCCTGCGCTCGCTCGATGCGCTCTCCTCTGGCCCCACGTCCCCTGATCACTCCACCGTGGACGACGTGCGCGACATCATCAAGAAATACGACCTCGCCCGCAAGCTGCCCGCCCCCGTCAGCGCCTTCTTTGAGCGCGCCGACCTTCCCGAATCCCCCGGAAACAAAACACGGCGTCCCGTGTTCTTTTCCAAGTCCGCGCGCAGCGAAACACTGCAGTCCCGCAATGTCTCCACGGCATCCATCCTGTCCGGCGAGAGCCCGGCCTTCCGTGACTCCATCTATGAGGTCCTGCTCTCCAGCCACGATCTGTTGGAAAACGCCCGCGCCCTGGCGCAGAAGGCCGGCTTCTTCGTAGCCGTCGATAACTCCTGCGACGACTGGGACTATGCCGATGCCGCCCGCTACCTGCTCGAGCTCTTCCACTCCCTCCGCGCAATCCACCCGCGCTTCTGCCTCATCTCCGTCGGCGAGCTCACCGTCACCATCGACCGAACCCCCGGCGCCGGCGGCCGCAATCAGCAGTTCGCCCTGGCCTGCGCCTTTGACCTCGCCCGCGGGCGAGGTC
>JAJYBT010000800.1 GCA_021778875.1 Acidobacteriota bacterium
TCCCGTTCCTGCACTCGATGCGATTTTTCTCACACACCCATGTTGTGTACGGGTTCGCAACAAGAGATGGTTGCTGCAGAGACTTTGCGACACCAGAACCAAGAGGCGGAGGAGGAAGGAGCCAATGCGATTTCTTGTAGCGGAAGACGACCAGGCGCTGGGCGCGTATTTGAAACGGGGACTGGAGGCCGAAGGGCATGCGGTGCGTCTGGCGGCCGACGGCCAGGTTGCGCTAGACCTTTTCCTAAGTGAGGCGCCGGAGTTCGCGATCCTTGATTTGAATATGCCACGGGTGGACGGTACCGAAGTTCTTCGGCAGTTGCGGATGGTCAGCGAGGACCTGCCGGTACTGGTTCTGACGGCACGCCGCGACATGGAAACGCGGCTCGCGTGTCTGGATCTTGGCGCTGATGACTGCATGGCAAAGCCATTTGCCTTCGCTGAATTACGGGCGCGGGTGCGGGCGCTGGCACGGCGGCGGCGAGGGGACGGAGATTTCCTATTGCGGCATGGGTGCGTGGAAATGAATCGGATGGAACGCACCGTGCGATGTGCGGGACACGCGGTGAATTTGACGGGCAAGGAGTTCGCATTGCTTGAGCACCTGCTGCAGCACCGTGGCCAAGCGATTTCGCGGTCAACCCTGCTCGCAGAGGTATGGAAAATGCCGGCTGAGGAAGGCACGAATGTGGTGGATGTGTACGTGAATTACCTGCGCCGCAAGCTGGGCGAGTCCGCGGCGGCGCTCATCCAGACCGTGCGTGGCCAGGGCTACGGGATTGGATTGCCGACATGATGAAGCGACGGATACTCGGCGGAGCGCGCGTCGTAGCGGAGATCGATCCGATTTGAGGAGTACGCGATATGGGAAGGAGAAGCTTATGGCAACCACGACGCAACTACCGGTACAGGCGCCGACGCGCACAGCAATTCTGGCCAGCGCCGATCTGTCATTTCGCCAGCGAGTGCGCGATGCCTTGACGGAGTTTCGCTGGCAGGTGCGCGAAGCGGGTGGCGGTGCGGAAGTACTCGCGCAATTGGATTTGGCCCCGGTCGAGACAGTAATTGTAGATTCCTGGCTTCCGGACCTTGAAGTGCCGGAGTTCTTGGTGGAGTGCGAAAAGCTGCATCCCGGCGTTGACCTGGTAACCGTGGGCGATTCTTCTGTGCGGGCAAGCGCCAAGCGCAGTCCACGGCGGAATGAGGTACTGTTCGCGCTGCGCCGCAGTCAGGATGCAGATGGATCTGTCGTAAACAGCGCGCGGCAGATTGAGCGGCAGCCATTGGACACTCCACCGACCGTCGTAAGACTGAGCGAAGAAGAGAGGATGCTGGGCGCAGAAAATGCGCAGAGGAGCGCCGGGGCGCGAGAGCATTCCGTAGCCGCTCACATGTTCAGCAAAGCCTGCCGGCTGCCGGAGTTTGTCGGCGACCACCCGGCGATGTTGAAAGTGAGCCATCGCATCCGGCTTGTGGCGCCGCACCGCACACCTGTCCTGGTCGAAGGCCCTACAGGGACGGGGAAGGAACTGGTTGCGCGTGCGCTGCATCGGCTCAGTTCGCGCTCGGCGCGGCCGTTTGTGGCGCTGAACTGCGCGGCGATTCCGGAAGCATTGCTCGAGGCGGAGCTGTTTGGCCATACGCGGGGCGCTTTTACCGGCGCAGTCCAGGGACGCGTGGGGAGGATTGAAGCGGCCCAGGGAGGGACACTGTTTCTGGACGAAATCGGAGAGATGCCGCTGGCGTTGCAGGCGAAGCTATTGCGGTTTGTGGAATGCGGTGAGCTGCAAAGAGTGGGAGAGAACGAGCCTGTAAAGGTGGACGCGCGCATTATCGCGGCGACTCACCGTCCGTTGAGCAAGTTGGCGGCGGAGGGGCTATTCCGCGCGGACCTCTATTACCGGTTGGCCGTGTTTCTGATTCATACGCCGTCGCTGGCCTCGCACCCAGAAGATCTGCCGCGGCTAGTAGACCATTTTCTCGAGCGAATGGCAGAGCACGGCCCTGCGAAGAGCATTAGCGCGGAGGCAATGCGCATGCTGGCGGCACACCAGTGGCCGGGCAACGTTCGCGAACTGGAGCACGTGCTGGAGCGAGCTGCAATTCTGGCCGAAGACAGGTTGGAAATTGGCGCCGCGGAGATCGAGTTCGGCGAGGATGCGCACTCTCTCTGAGAGTCTTCCAACGACCGAGACAAACGGACTGGCCGCGCATCAGGTTAGGGCCACGGATCGTTCGGGCACGAAGGTTCCGGCTGAGCCTTCGTGCCTTATCGCCACTAAGCCGGCTTACCTGGGATCCTCGAATATGATCCTGCCCCATGATGTTCTCGCTCCGGGCACGTTCAGGATTGAGCAGTCCGGCGCCACAAGAAAGTTCGGACTCCGAGGACGACTGCGCTTCGAGCGGCTTGTCTTTCGGAGCAACTTGCTTTCTTAACTTCCTCTAATGTTTTGTCCCATCTTCGGCCATCCAGCTGCACTTACCCGGGCATGACAACCGATATAAGGGTATTGGCCAAAACTTCAGGCAGAGACCCAGGCGAGACCCCCGTATCGATAGGTGCCAAGAACTTGCACTC
>JAJYBT010000801.1 GCA_021778875.1 Acidobacteriota bacterium
CGAGCTCATCGACGTCTTCTCGCCCCTCGGCCGCAACACCCTGCAGGCCGACAAGACCGCCTTCGCCACCCTCATGCGCCACCTCAAGCAGATCGACGGCGACCAGCACACCGTGCTGTTCATGCAGGTCGAAAACGAGTCCGGCAACATCGGCAGCGTGCGCGACTTCTCCGCCGAGGCCAACCGCGAGTTCGCCGGGGCCGTCCCCGCCGATCTGCTCGCCGCCGCCGCCAGGCAGCTCGGCACCTGGAGCCAGGTCTTCGGCTCTGAGGCCGACGAGATCTTCCAGGCCTACCACCAGGCCAAGTACATCAATGAAATCGCCGCCGCCGGCAAGGCCGAATTCAACATCCCCTGCTACATCAACGTCTGGATCGACTATCCGCCCGCCGAGTTGCCGCAACGCCAGCTAGACCAGCCCGGCATCGCCTATCCCAGCGGCGGCGCCGTGCAAAAGCTCGTGGGCCTCTGGCGCAAGCTCGCCCCGTCCATTGACATGATCGGCCCCGACATCTACACCGACGACTCGCCCTACTATCGCGAGACCATGCACGCCTACCACCGCGCCGACAATCCTCTCTGGATCCCCGAGACCGGCCGCAGTGACAGCTTCGCCAAGTTCTTCTTCTATGCCCTCGGCGACGGTGCCATCGGCTTCTCGCCCTTCGGCGTCGATCAGAGCGGCTGGAACATCCTCGGCGACGAGCCGTGGAAGGCCCACTCCTACAACTACTCCCTCATCGGCCCCATGGACCGCGAGATCGCGCAGCTCCAGTTTGACGGCAAGCTCAAGACCGCCGTCGAGGAGCCCGGACAAGCCACGCAGGAGCTCAGCTTCGACGGCTGGCAGGCAACCGTAGCCTTCGGATTCCCCCAGCCCGACGGCCGCCGCGCCCCCGGCACCAAAGATGCGCACGGCTCCGCGGTCGTCGCCCAGCTCGGCCCGGATGAGTTCCTGGTCACCGGCATCGACGCCAGCGTCGTCTTTCACCTGCCCGGCAAGCTGCCCTGGATTCGCAGCCAGATCCTCACCGCCGAGCAGGGCGCCTATGAGAATGGCGTCTGGAAGCCCGTGCGCCTCTGGAACGGCGACGAGACCGACCGCGGCCTCAGCTTCCACAACACGCCTGAAGTGGTGCGCGTCCGCATGCAGCGCTTCTAGCCCTGGCTTCCGTTCCGCTCCCGGCCGCGGTCCGCCGCTGCCGGGAGCAGCCGCTTTCTCTATCGCGCCGGCGCGGGCCCGGTCGATTTCCGGACGATCAGTTGGGTGGGAAGGGCAAACTGCAACCCCGTCTGCGACGCGTCTTCCTCGGTCTTCTGCAGCGCCTCAAACAGCATCCGCGCGTACTCCACCCGCGAGATCCGCAGCGTCGTCAGCGGCGGATACACAATGTCGCTCATCTCAATGTCGTCGCAGCCCACAATCGAGATGTCCTGCGGAATCCGCAATCCCTTTTCGTAGATCGCGCGCAGCGCTCCGATGGCCATCAGGTCGTTGGCCGCCACCACCGCCGTAGGAATCTCCGGCTGCGACAGGATGCGGGCCATGGCAGCCGCGCCGCCATCAATGCGGTAGTTTCCCTCCTCAATCCAGCCCTCGCGCGAGGCCATGCCCAGCTTGATCGCCGAGTTCAGGAACGACTCCATGCGGATGCGCGAGGTCAGCGGCCCGGGGTTGCCGCCAATGTATCCCACATGCCCGTGGCCAAGAGCGTGCAGATGGTCCGCAACCTTCGCCATCCCGCCCTGGAAGTCTACGGCGATGTCGCTCAGTCCCGGGCCAACGCGATAGTGGTCCGTCGTCACCACCGGAATCCGGTTCTGCATCAGCGGCGCCAGCGCGGCCGCCTCCTGCTCTGAGGCCAGAATCGCCACCCCATCCACCCGCCGCAGCAGCATCCGGTGCAGCGAGCGCTGGGCGCGCGTGGAGTGGAAGTCTGTGTTCGCCACCAGCAGGTCATAGTCGTTCTGGAACAGCAGCCCCTCGAAGAGCTTCACCACCTCGGTAAAGAAGGGGTTCGCCACGTCCGGAATCACAATGCCGTAAATCTGGCTCTTGCCGCTCTTCAGGTGAACCGCGCCCTGATTGGGCACAAAGTTCAGATCCCGGATCACCTGGCGGACGCGCAGCGTCGTCTCCTCGGTCACCTTGCTGGACCCGTTCAGAACGCGCGAAACGGTGGCGCTTGAGACGCCGGACAGCCTGGCAATCTCCCGGATACTGATGGTCATTCGCTCCCCCGGCTTCCCCTGCTCATGATTCTAGTACGTTGCGCGGGCGCAAAATGTAACGCGTTACATGCGATTTTTCTCGGAATTCTCAAGGCAAATCGATTGCCTGTCCCGGCGGGCGGCGACGCGAAAAAACTGCCTGAAAATTCTGTTGACAACGTTTACTTCTCCCGTATAGCTTACCCGTCGAGGTAAAAACAGCCCCGGATGTAACCGATTACACTCCGGCAAAAGGCTAGGGCTCGGGCAACTTCGCATCTCGTTCCCCTGCAGCCTTGGCCGCCTCGTCAGAACCACCAACGTAACAACGGCTACAACTTGAGCACCATTTGGAGGCAATACA
>JAJYBT010000802.1 GCA_021778875.1 Acidobacteriota bacterium
CAGTGCGCCCTCCGCCTCCAGCACCAGGCGCACCTTGCGCGGAGACGCGTCCGGGAAGGAATTGGCGGTTGCCAGCAGCGCATTCTTCACCTGGGTGCGCTCGCAGGGAAAGCGGAAGTAATAGGCTGAATCCTGCAGGCGGTCGAGATGGAGTTCGAGGAACGGATAACCGCCCTGCCATAGCAGCGTCTCCACCAGCGAGAACGACGGCCGCGGGTGAGTGAGAAACTCCGCCTTCAGCAGGCACTCGCGATACTCGTCCCCGGCGCGCGAGTCGATAACCACGCCGCTCCCGATGCCCATCGCACAGGCTTCGCCGTGCTGCTCCAGCGTGCGGATGGCGACGTTGAAGACGCTGCGCTCGCGGGAAAAGTAGCCGATGGAGCCGGTATAGACGCCACGAGGCCCGTCCTCAAGCTGCCCAATCAACTGCATGGCCCGCACCTTGGGCGCTCCGGTCACGGAGCCGCAGGGGAAGAGCGCCCGGAAGACCTGCTGCGGGCCGACCTCGGCAGGCAGGGTCCCCGTGATGGTGGAGGTCATCTGCCAGAGCGTCGGCAGCCGCTCCACCTGGAACAGGCTCGGTACATGCACGCTGCCATAGCGGCACAGGCGTCCAAGATCGTTGCGGAGCAGGTCGACAATCATCACGTTCTCCGCGCGGCTCTTGGGATCGCTCGCAAGCTCCGCCGCAAGCTGTGCATCCTCGGCATTCGTCCGGCCGCGCGGCGCGGTGCCTTTCATGGGCTGGGTGGTGATGCGCCGGGCTGCGCCCTGCTCTTCCAGCCGAAAGAAAAGCTCCGGCGAGAAGCTGAGAATATGGCTGCCGGGCAGCGTGTGCAGAAACGCGGCATAGCGGGCCGGCTGCTGGCGTATCAGCCCGGCATACAGCTGCGCGGAAGGCGTCGCAGTGCGCGCGCGAAGCGGAAAGGTGAAGTTGAGCTGGTAGACATCCCCGGCGCGAATCCACTCGTGGATGGCGGCCATGCGCTCGGCGTATTGCTCAAGGGTGAGGGCGGGCGTAAGCGCGGGCGGCGGCTCACCTGCCGGGGGTTCGCACGGCGGCTGCGCGGCCAGGCCGGGCGGCTCGTCGCCCAGAAATGCGCCCGCCGCATGGCTGAAGAGGTGGCACTGCGCGTAGATGCCGAACCAGGCAATGGGCTGGCCGGACGGCGCAACAGCGGCGGCCGAGGGCTCAAAGGCCGCACCGCACTCGTAGGCAAAGTATCCGGCGGCAAACGCACCGGCGGCGATGGCGTCCTGAATCTGCTGGAATAGTGCGGGGAGTTGCTGCGGGTGAGTGGCGATAAGCTGGCGCCGGGGCGCGGTGAACAGGCGGCTGATGGCGCTGTCGGCGGCGGGCTGCGCATTGTGCAGCAGCACCGTCGCCGGGCTGTTCTGGACCAGGCTGTAAACCTGCGTGGGCAGTGGATGCCAGCGCGCCATGCTGACCTCCTGCGGCGGTTTACTGGACCGTCAAGGCAAGGCTGGTGTTGTGCGTAATAGCCGTGATGCCGTTACTGGACTGCGCATCCACCTGCACGGAGTAGGTTCCGGCGGGTGTGGGCAGGTTATAGGGCGGCCCATGGTTGCGGTAGTTGTAAAACGGCGAGCACGCCGTGGTGCCCAGCACCGTAACCAGGCCCACCAGCGCCAGCAGTGACAGGCGGCTGAGCCAGCGGCGACGACGGGCTCCGAAGGCTATGCCGGCCAGTCCGAAGACCCCGGGCAGCAGCACAGCCCATGCGATGGGGCTGGAGCCGGGACGGGCAACGGGAGCGGCCTGCGCAAGCGACTTGGTCTGGGTGGCCAGCACCATGGAGCTGGTAACGGCGGCGGTGGCGTTCGGCATGATCTCAATGTTCTCCGGCGTGAAGACGCAGGAGGACTGGTCCGGCAGGCCGGAGCAGGAGATGGTGACGAACATGGGCGCCGTCAGCGACTGCGCATTGATCGGCGTGATGGAGACAATGGCCGTTCCGGACTGCCCGGCGGTCAGCGTCAACGAGGCCGGGGCAACCGAGACGGCGAAGTCCGGGGTGGTGCTGACCACGGCGCGCACCGGCGTGACCTGCGAAGTGGAGGTCTGGTGCGTGGCGTCGCCGGTGTAGACGGCGGTCAGAGTGTGGTCGCCGCCGGCCAGCGTCAGGCTCGGCGTGGCGCGGCCCTGCGCATCCAGCGCGAATCCGGCCAGCGGCTTGCCATGATCCTGAATCACGACGGCGCCGGTGGCGGGCTGGCCGTCTGCGCCGGTCACGGAGACCGAAAGGGTGGCAACCGTATGGCCGCCCTGGTCGCGGGTTTCCGTGCTCAGCATCGTCTGCGTGGCCAGGCCCCGCGCATCTACAGCGGGCAATGCCAGCGCGGGCAGCGCCAGCGCGATACCCAGTCCTGCAACCAACTCAAACCGCAGACTGCGGCTGATCAAACGTCTCACGTGCACCTGCTCCAGATTTCCAGAAAAAATCGAGGTTCGCCCAATTGAGGCAATGTAGAACCATTGTATCCGGCGGGGGCATGGGCAGGCCACCCGGCATGCCTGTTGGACGCAGAAAGGCGCGAAAGGTCGGCCCC
>JAJYBT010000803.1 GCA_021778875.1 Acidobacteriota bacterium
GTTTGGCGCCGCGCAGGCGGGCAAGTATCAGATCCTGCCCCGGCCCCCTCGCGCCGCGCAGGACACCAAGGATCTCCACCTGCATGGGCTCAGGCGTGGCGCCCTGAAAAACAGTCCAGGCGGTGGCCGTCAGGCCAGCGTGCACCTGGTCAAGCGGGAAGAACCCGGGATTGCGCGGCGGACCGGCGGGCTGCGAACCAGTTGACTCGGCCGGTACTGCCTGGGCCAAGAGTTGGCAGGATGCAATCGCAAAAGCCGAAGCCGCAAAAAGCAGCAGGGCCAGCGGCGCCCGGTTGAATGCGTTTGGGCGAGTTTCCACGTCTATTAGAGTACAGCCACACGCCCAGCTTGCTCCCGCAAGCGTCCGGCGGGCAATGCCAATCGCGTATGCTGTTGAGCACAAGGGGTTGTTATGACCGAACCGCGCGCGCAAGCCAGTGCCTTCCATCGCCTTCCTCTCAGAGTTTTGCTGCCGTCCCTGGCTCTTCTGGCAGCGCCGCTGTGGGCCGCGGCACAGTACGTACCCGCAGATCCACAGAGCCCTCCACCCGCATCGCAACAGCCGCAGCAGCAGACACAGCAGACCACTCCGGACGCTGGCGGTCCCAATGGCGACACCGGCGTGATCGCCGTGCCCAAAAAGAATCCAGACGAAGCTCCTCCGCCCGCTCCACCGGCGCCTGCCGCACCCAAATTCAAGAATCCAGAAGGCTCCGGCAACGTCACTTTCCATGTGAATGTCCCCGAGGTCACGCTCGACGTCGGCGTAATGATCGAAAAGACCCATCAGTTCTATCCGGGACTCAAACCCTCGAACTTCCGCATTTATGAGGACGGAGTAGAACAGAAAGTCGATGGCTTCCGGCGCACCGAAGCTCCCATTACCGCACTGATCCTGATGGAGTACGCATCCCGTGGATGGTGGTTCCGGGTCCAGGCTTTGAAGACCGCCTGGGCGTTTGCCGAACAGCTGCGTCCCCAGGACTACGTGGCCATGATGACCTTCGACATGAACACGCATATTGTGAGCGACTTCACCCAGGACAAGCAGCAGATTCAGGAAGGCATCAACATTCTGGGCAACGAAGTCTTCATGCCGGCTGCATTCTCTGAAACGAACATCTTCGACGCCTTGAACGAATCGCTCGACCGGCTCTCGCGGATCCAGGGGGAAAAGTACCTCATTCTTATCGCCACCGGCATCGATTCCATGTCCAAGCTGACTCTCGATCAAATCCTCAGACGCGTCAAGGATTCACGCGACACCACGATCTTCACCCTCTCTACCGACGGCCTGTTTGAGGCGGTCACCGAGGGCCAGCCCGGCATGATGGCCGGCATGCGTGACATCACCTTCCTGCAGGCCGACAATGAGATGAAAACCTTCTCCGACATGACCGGCGGCATTCACTTCGAACCGCGCTTCACCGGCGAACTGCCCGACGACGTCCGCCTCATTAACGAGAACATCCGCGCCAAGTACGAGCTCGTCTATCACCCGACCAACACCAAACTCGATGGAACCTGGCGCAAGATTCACGTCGAACTGGTAGACGATGAGGGCCGACCACTGCGCATGCAGGACCAGAAGCACAAGCCGCTCAAATACGATGTCATTGCCAGAAGCGGCTACCGCGCCCAGCAGGAAGTGGAGTAGAGAACGACAGCGTAAATGGAGCCCCATGATCAGCCGCCCTGGCTCCGCACCACGGCGAACATACCTCCGCGGCCTGCAAGGAAGACCGCCCATCGGTTCTCGCGGGCGGGCGAAGATTGCTCATGGCGTCGCGGCTCCCTGCGTCATGCGAACATCATCACTCTGCCGACGCTGTTTTGCGGCTCCGGCCAGTGCTCCACTGATCGCGCACGTCCCTCGTACGATCGGAAGAAGGCAAAAAGCCGGAAGCGGTCGTTTGACCCTGCCGGTGGCTCTCACTAGACTTTGAGGCAGGGCAAATTTGATGACCTCGCGTTCGGCACATTCGCTGTTTTTTTCTTCCCTTGCGGTTCTGGCTCTGCTGGCCGGTCCCGGAGCCAGCTCCGCACGCGGCCAGGGTAACTCTTCGAGTTCTTCCAGCCAAAGCTCCTCCGCGGGTCAGATGTACACCCAGGAAAAGGCACCGTCGCTGATCGATCCCGCCGGGCCAACCATTTCGCTCATCAGCTCCGAGCCGGTATTCGTGATGGCTGCCGCGCTGAACGCCTGTGGATATAACGAGGGGCTGGAGCAGAGTTCGCCGGTCCGCAAACGCATCCGCGACGAGATGGACCAGGTGTTCGCAAAGAGCGAGGACGCGCGGACCAAGCGCGATGCGCTCTGCCTTTATATTGCGCAGCACCGCATGACGGGCACGGAGCAGGACATCGCGCAATACATCTCGCTGGCGCTCTACGTGACGCCGCCTCCAGAGATGGAAGTGACCGCAGATCTGACCGAGATGCCGCCTGACTCAACGCAGGTCGTCGAGATCATGCCCATCCTGCGTCAGTTTGCCGCCGCGGTCGATCTGCATGGGATCTGGCTCACCGTGCATCATGACTACGACGAAGAGGCAACCAAGCTGCACGACGC
>JAJYBT010000804.1 GCA_021778875.1 Acidobacteriota bacterium
GAAGAACGAGATGAAAAAGAAGATCGCCTTGGGGTTGAGCAGGCTGATGAGCAAAGCCTTGGCCAGCGGATGCGAGGCATCGACCCGTGTGGGCGGTGCAGCCGGCGCCTCGGCCTGGCGCCAGCGGCGCAAGGCCGCGCGCAGCATGCCGAAGCCGATCCACGCCAGATAGACCGCGCCGACGAGCTTGACCACGGCGAACAGCCAGGCCACCGCCTCCAGCAGGCTGGCCAGGCCGGCCGCAGCCAGGATCATCAGCACCGTGTCGCCGATGAAAATGCCGCATGCGCCAAGATAGCCGGCCTTCACGCCGCGCTGCGCCGCCACGCTCAGCACATAAAGCGAATTCGGCCCCGGCAGGAGAACGATGAACACCACGCCGAGCACGTACAGCCCGATGTTGGTGATGCCGAAAAAATCCTGCATGGCCGCCGCGGTCCGGATTCAAGCCGCGGCGCGCTGGCCTTGCATCAGGCCGACGAAGCGGTCGAACAAATCGAGGATGTCGTGCGGCCCCGGGCTGGCCTCGGGATGCCCCTGGAAGCAGAACGCGGGCCTGTCGCGGAATTCGAAGCCCTGCAAAGTGCCGTCGAACAAGGACACATGCGTGGTGCGCACCTGCGGCGGCAGCGAGCCCGGATCCACCGCGAAACCATGGTTCTGGCTGGTGATGCTGACACGACCGGTATCGAGATTCTTCACCGGATGGTTGGCGCCATGGTGGCCAAATTTCATTTTGAACGTGCGCGCCCCCGCCGCCAGGGCCATGATCTGATGCCCCAAACAGATCCCGAACGTCGGCACGCCTTTCTCGATGAGGCTGCGCGTCGCGGCAATCGCGTAATCGCAAGGCTCGGGGTCACCAGGCCCGTTGGACAAGAACACTCCGTCCGGTTTCATCGCCAGCACAGCTTCCGCCGACGTCTGCGCCGGCACCACGGTGATGCGGCAGCCGCGCGACGCCAGCAAGCGCAGAATGTTGAACTTCACGCCAAAGTCATAGGCCACGACGTGAAAACCCTGCTTGATTTGCTCGCCATACCCTTGACCTAGATTCCACGCCGTCTGCGTCCAGGGATAGGGCTCGCGCGTACTCACCACCTTGGCGAGATCCATGCCGGCAAGGCCCGGAAAGGCGCGTGCTTGGGCCAAGGCATGATCAACCGTTGCCGGAGTTGCAGACTCCCCAACCTGCAGAGCCTTGATGCAGCCGCCTTGCGCACCCTTGCTTCTCAGCAGGCGCGTGAGTCTGCGCGTGTCGAGTCCGGCAATGGCGACGCTTCCAGCCCGACGCAAATAGGCATCCAGGGTTTGTGTTTTGCGAAAATTGGAAGCCAGGTCGGGCAGATCCCGGACGATGAGGCCGGCGGCATGGATCTGCGCGGCCTCCACGTCTTCCTCATTGATGCCGACATTGCCGATATGCGGGTAGGTCAGCGTGACGATTTGTCGGCAATAGCTAGGATCGGTGAGGATTTCCTGGTAACCGGTGATGGCGGTGTTGAACACCACCTCACCCGAGGTCTCACCGGCAGCGCCGATGGAAACCCCGTGAAAAACCGAGCCGTCGGCAAGGGCCAAAATCGCTTTGGATTGCAACGGCAGCATTGATGTGTTCTCCGAGCTTGCGCAATTTTGCGCGGTGTTCAAGGTGCGCAAACCCAGGTCTTGAGTCGCACGCAAATCCTTGAAATTATAGCCTCCGCCCCTCCCATAGAGCCGCCCGGCCCCGAGCGCGCGGCTCTTGCAACCGACCTCTCGCCTTGGTCCGCCCCCCATCCATGCCCACCGCCCGTGATTTCTGGAGCCTGGCGCCCGCAGTGCTGGCCCTGCATGTGCTGGCGCTATGGGGCTTGCAGATTCTTCTGGCCTCGCACACCCTGCCTGCCCCACCCCACATCGTGGACGTGCGGCTGCTGTCGCCGCAGCATCGCCAGGCGGACGGCGGGGCGGACTTCGCCATCGTCGCGCGAGGAACATCCCGCCGGCCTCCGCATCGCCGCCGCGAGACCACCCAGGAGGCGCGCCGCGCCGATGCGCCGCAAGACCTTGCCCGCGCCACGCCTTCCCTCCCTGCCAGCCTCGCGCAGCATGCGCCGCAGCCACGGCCGGCGAATCCAGCGCCGTCCGCGCAAAGGGCCTCCGCCGCCCCCTCCTCCCCCTCCCCTTTGCGCGGGGCTTCTGCGGCCATCCGCAGCGACCCGCTCGACCGGGTCCGACAAGCTCCGTCAGAGGCGCCGTTTCCCGCCGTGAACGGCGTAAGCGCGGCGCATCCTCAGCATCCAGTCCATCCGTCGACAGCCGCGACAGTCATGACACCGCCCAATTTTGGCGCAAGTTATCTGCACAACCCCAAGCCCGTGTATCCCGCACTCGCGCGCCGCCTGGGCGAGGAGGGTGAAGTGGTGCTGCAAGTCAGGGTCTTGGCGAATGGCCGCGCCGACAGCGTGTCCATACGGCACACCTCGGGCTATCCGGAACTGGACCAGGCCGCCTTGGCAGCGGTGCGGCAGTGGACTTTCACGCCCGCCAGCAGTGCTGGCAGACCCGTGGCCGGCTGGGTCTTGGT
>JAJYBT010000805.1 GCA_021778875.1 Acidobacteriota bacterium
AGGACGCGGCGGGCTTCGGCGGGGTCTGCGGGCTCGCCCCAGGCGCCCTCGCCCACTAGGCGCATGGTGCCGTAGCCGAGGCGGTGGACGGGCAGGTCGCCGCCAATGAGAAATGTGCCGCTGGCCGCGGCAGACGGGGTGGTCATGGCAATTCCAATCCTACTGCATGACCGGCCCGATTCCGGGAACCGGATGCCCTGTGGCAGCGTATGTTGTATTGCAAGGCGGGCGAGGAGGGCAGCCATGAGCAGTGTGCCGTATCCCAATGCGCAGGCAATCTTTTACCAGCAGTATGAGCTCGCGCGCCGCGATGAGGTGGTGGGCATCCTGCTGGCGCTGTTTCTGGGCACTTTCGGCATTCACCACTTCTATCTGCGCCGCAATGGGCTGGGGATTCTTTACCTCTGCTTCTGCTGGACGGGCATTACCACGTTCCTGGGCTTTGTGGAGTGCTTCTTCATGCCGGGCCGCGTGCGCGAGTTCAACGCAATCCAGGCGGCGGGCATTGCCGCGGCGCTGGGCATGGCCGTGCCCGCATGGGGATGGCCGGTGAACGTGACGGCAAGCATGCCGCCCGCGGCGCAACCAAGCACCCTGGTTGCCTGCAGTCGCTGCCAGCAGGCCAATCCGCCGGGGGCGCGCTTCTGCTCAGCGTGCGGAGCGGCGCTGCAGGGTTAGGGCCTACGAGCTGCAAAAAAAGGGGTAAGGGCGTACGCCCTTACCCCTTGTTGCGTTTGGCCAATGACCGGCCGCCTTACATATTTGCTTCGCCGGCGCGCATGGACTCGTTGAACTGGGGCTTGGTGAAGTTCAGCGCAGCGTCCAGCGCGGCCTGGTATTCAGGTGCGCGCGCCATCAGAGGCGGTGTCGCCGAGGCATATTCGCCGTCGAGCGTGAGCAAGCCCTCGCCGGCCTCGTGCCCGGCCATGCGCAGCAGGTCGGTTTCGGTCGTGTTCAGGTATTGCGCGTCGCGCGGATCGGCGATCCACACCGGCTTGCCGTTGCCCAGTACGCCTGAGAGCCAGTAGACCTTGCGCAGCAGATACTCCAGGCGCTCGGCGTCATTGGTCTCAGTGAACAGGAACTTCTTCTGCCACCGGCTATAAAAGCGCGTGGTCACCGGAACAGGCTGGCGGTTGCCGGACTTGAGGAACTCCAACTGGCCCAGGTCCACGGTCTTGCGGATGGCGTTATAGACAAAGGTCTCCGCATAGGGCTGCTCCATTGCAGGCACAATCTCGGCAAAGGTCACGGTGACGGACGCCGCCAGCTTGGCGTGCAGGTTCTGTGCGCCGCCATCGGCCAGGTACATTTCGCCGTGGACGATGTAGGTATCCGCGCCGGATGTGGAGCGGTGGAAGGGCCACTGGAACTTGCCGAAGGCGATGGGCAAGCCTGCCAGTGTTACATAGCAGTCGGGGCGGGGATTGCGCAGTCGCCTGGCCTCGGCGGCCAGGTGGGCTGTCATCTCCGGCAGCAGATGAGGCTTGTCGAACTCGAAGGCCGAGCTCAGTTCCAGCTTCAGCGTGCGACCGTCTGCGCCGGGCAACCCGAGCAGAAAGACGGCAGTGGGCTGGCCGTGGAAGTCACTGCCCGTGGTGACGGACTGCAGAACCAGGCCTGCCTGCCTGGCTGCCGTCTCCAGCGAAGGTACAAGATTGGATTTCAATTCGGCTGTCATCGGTAAGGAACCTGCGTTGGGATCGTTGCATATCCATTCTAAGTGAGCGGCCGGGCAGGCGTCGCATTTACAATTGAGGCTGTGCCATCCGAACAGTCCTCACCCATCATCATCGTCGAGAACCTGACCAAGGTTTACTCCACCGGGCAAATCGAGGTGCCAGCGTTGCGCGGCGTCTCGTTTGAGGTGGGTCGCGGCGAATTTGTGGCGGTGGTTGGCCCCTCGGGGTCGGGCAAATCCACGCTCTTCTATCTGCTGGGCGGGCTCACGCGCGCCACCCGTGGGCGGGTAGTGATTGATGGCATTGACTTTGCCACCCTGAACGACGCCGAGCGCACGCAGCTGCGGAAGCACCGCATCGGATTTGTCTTCCAGAAGTTCAACCTGCTGCCGACTCTCTCAGCCATGGGCAACATCGAGATTGCCTACGACGTAAGCGGGCGCAAGGAGCCGCTGGACCGCGCGTACCTTGACCACTTGAGCGATCTGCTTTCGATTCGCGGCCGGCTGAAACATCGGCCATCGGAGTTGAGCGGCGGCGAGCAGCAGCGCGTGGCGATAGCCCGGGCGCTGATTACGCGGCCGGCCATCGTGCTGGCCGACGAGCCCACCGGCAATCTGGATACGAAGAACTCCGATGCAGTGCTGCGGATGCTTCAGCGCTCCAACCGGGAACTGGGCCAGACCACGCTGATGATTACCCACAATCCCGAGGCGGCGTCCATTGCCGACCGCATCCTGCACATGCGCGACGGAGAGATCGTCAGCGTGGAAGCCGGGTCGCGCAGCGGCGCCGTTTTGGCCAACCCAAGTGCAGCTTCTGCGGCGGTTTGACCTGTTTTCCGCCGCCCGGTATACTCAGTCTTGCAGTAAGCGGGAG
>JAJYBT010000806.1 GCA_021778875.1 Acidobacteriota bacterium
TGCGGCCTCAGGGCAGGCGGCGGAGACGCTGATCGTCACCACGTTGGCAGCGGCGGGCGACGAGATCGTCTCCACAACCTCGCTTTACGGCGGCACCTACAACCTGTTCCATTACACGCTGCCGCGGCTGGGCATCAAGGTGCGCTTTGTGGATGCCGACGATTTCGATGGCCTGCGCGCCGCCATCAACGGCAAGACGCGCGCCGTCTACGCCGAAACTCTGGGCAATCCCAAGCTGGACGTGGTGGACATAGAGAAGCTTGCGTCCATCGCCCATGAACACGGCCTGCCGCTGGTGATTGACAATACTTCGGCTTCTGCGGCTCTGGTGCGGCCCATCGAGTGGGGCGCGGACATCGTGGTGAATTCGGCCACCAAGTTTCTGGGCGGTCATGGCACCACCATTGGCGGTGTGATCGTGGATGCAGGCAAGTTTGACTGGGCGGCTTCGGGGCGTTTCAAAGATTTCACCGAGCCCGACCCCTCCTACCATGGCCTTTCGTATGTTGAGGCATTCGGCCCACTGGCCTTCATTCTCAAGGCACGCATCCAGGGCCTGCGCGACACTGGCGCGGCGCTGTCGCCATTTAATGCCTTCCTGCTGCTGCAGGGCATTGAGACGCTGCACCTGCGCCTGGAGCGCCATTCGCAGAATGCCCTGGCGGTGGCCCGGCACCTTGAACAGCATTCCGGCGTTGAATGGGTCAACTATCCGGGTCTCGAGTCCAGCCCTTATCACCAGCGGGCGCGCAAGTATCTGCCTGCGGGCCAGGGTGCGCTGATTACATTCGGTATCAAAGGTGGGTACGAGGCAGGAAAGAAGCTGATTGACTCGCTGGAGCTGTTCTCGCTCGTGGCCAACATCGGGGACGCCAAGTCGCTCGTGATTCACCCCGCATCGACCACCCACCAGCAGCTCTCGGTGGCGGAGCAGGCTGAAACCGGCGTCACGCCCGAGCTGGTGAGGCTTTCAATCGGCATCGAAGATATCCGCGATATTATTGCCGACCTCGATCAGGCCATTGCTGCCGCCAACGGCCATTCGCATACCGGCAAGACAGAGGCGGCGGGTCTTGCGGCACAATGAGTGGTATGACCGAAGCCCGACCCGGGACTGAAACTGCGCCGGCTGCGTCTCGCGTGCTGGAACCCACCTATGAAGGCGACTTCGTACTCGACGGGGACCTCCTGCTGGAGAGCGGGCGTGCGCTGGTCAAGCCAACGCTGCATTACGCGGTGTACGGACGCCTGAACGCTGCCCGCGACAACGCCGTCCTGGTGTGCCACGCGCTCACCGGTTCGGCGCTCGTGGGTTCCTGGTGGCCTGAGATCTTCGCTCCCGGCGCCGTGCTTTCGCTGGATCAGGACTTTGTCATCTGTATTAACCTGCTGGGTTCCTGTTACGGCTCCACAGGCCCAGGCTCGGTCAATCCTGAGACGGGGCTTCCATACGGTCCTAACTTTCCCCTGGTTTCAATCCGTGACAATGTGAGAGCACAGGCGCAGCTTCTGGATTCACTCGGAATCCAGCGGCTGCGTCTCGTTTTAGGTGGTTCCATCGGAGGCATGCAAGCCCTTGAATGGGCCATGCACGATACGGAGAGAGTGCAGCGGGCGGTCATCATTGGGGTGACTCCGCTGTCAGCCATGGGACTGGCTCTCAATCATTTGCAGCGCCAGTCCATCCAGAATGATCCGGACTGGGCGGGCGGCAAATACATTCCGCAGCGACCGCCGTGGCGGGGACTGGCGATGGCCCGCCAAATCGGAATGCTCAGCTACAAATCCGCAGCCCTCTTTGACGAGCGCTTTGCCCGCAACCCGAACCGGAACGGTGAAGACCCCTGGGCCCTGGACGACAAGGGCGGCGGACTGATCGGCGGGCGTTTCGACATTGCCGGCTACCTTGACCATCAGGGGAAGCGATTCATCGAGCGCTTTGACGCCAATGCCTACCTGGCCATTCTGCGTACCATGGATACCTGGGACCCGCTCGGCGGCGACGTGACGCCAGACGAGGCCTTCGGCCGCATTCGCGCCCGTCTCAGCTTTGTCGGCATCAGCTCTGACTGGCTCTTCCCGGAGGAGGCTGTGCGCAAATTTGCTTCCCTCATTCGCTCCACCGGCGTCCATGCCGATTACCGGGAGATGGTCAGCGACCATGGACATGATGCCTTCCTCGCCGAGCAGGCTGAACTGGTTCGCCTCCTCCAATAGGTGGACCCAGGCCGAACTCGCAGAAACTGTTTTCGCATGTCTGGTGTCTAAGCCCATATGATCGCTGCCCAGAATCGCAGGAATCCGTGCCGGCAGCCAGCGAGCCGTGCACCCCATGGGCTGGGATGCTCGGCAGGAGCTCCTGTCATCCACCCGCAAGGCTCTTCATGGAGTGTCGCCGTCAGCGCCGGCCTGCGGTCCTGCCTGACGGGCCGGACTCCCTGGCAAACAACTACGCTTGTCACAACTGGCAGGGCTTTCTATAATCCTTCCAACACCGCATTGGAACCCGAGGTATCGTTTACCCGTCGCCCCGGTGCTCAACCGCAAAGCAGAACGGTT
>JAJYBT010000807.1 GCA_021778875.1 Acidobacteriota bacterium
CTGTGTTTCTGCTGAATGCGCCGTACAGCGCGGGGGAGATCTGGGAGAAGCTGCCACGGACGATGCAGCGCGAGCTGATTGAAAAGCAGATTGAGTTCTATGTGATTGACGGCTACACGGTGGCGCGCGAGGCGGGGATGGGCTCGCGCATCAACACGATCATGCAAACGTGCTTCTTTGCGATCAGCGGCGTGCTGCCGCGCGAAGAGGCGATTGCCGAGATCAAGAAAGCAATCAAGAAGACGTATGGCAAACGCGGCGAGGCGGTGGTGGAGAAGAACTACGCTGCCGTGGATGCGGCACTGGCGCACCTGGAAAAGGTGACGGTGCCGGCGAGCGTGTCGTCGGAGTTTGATTTGATTCCGTCGATTTCGGATAAGGCGCCGGAGTTTGTGCGGACGGTGCTGGGTGAGATTGCAGCCGGACGCGGCGACCTGCTGCCGGTGAGCGCGATTCCGGCGGGCGGAGCGTTTCCGACGGGGACTTCGCAGTGGGAGAAGCGGAACATTGCGCAGTCGATTCCGGTGTGGGACAAGGATCTTTGCATCCAGTGCGGCAAGTGCGTGATGGTGTGCCCGCATGCGGTGATTCGCTCGAAGGTGTATGGCGCGGAATACGCGGACAAGGCGCCGGCGAGCTTCCAGTGGGCAAAGCCGAAGTGGCGCGGGATGGAGAACGACCACTATACGCTGCAGGTGTCGCCGGAGGATTGCACGGGCTGCGCGGTATGCGTGGATGTGTGCCCGGTGAAGGACAAGAGCGATGCGGGACGGAAGGCGATCAACATGGCGCCGCAGCCTCCGCTGCGGGCGAGCGAGCGCGAGAACTGGGAGTACTTTCTGACGCTGCCGGAGATGGATCGTAGCAAGCTGTCGCATGGACAGGTGAAGGATCTGCAACTGCTGCAGCCGCTGTTTGAGTTTTCCGGCGCGTGCTCGGGGTGCGGCGAGACGGCGTACATCAAGCTGCTGACGCAGTTGTTTGGCGACCGGCTGTATATCGCCAATGCGACGGGATGCTCATCGATCTATGGCGGCAACCTGCCGACGACGCCGTACAGCAAGAACGCGGAGGGCCGGGGGCCGACGTGGGCCAACTCGCTGTTTGAGGACAATGCAGAGTTCGGCTTTGGGATGCGGACGGCGCTGGACCAGCAGAAAGCCTTTGCGGAGACGCTGCTGATGAGGTTGGCAGATCAGGCGGGCAGTGAGCTTGTGCACGCGCTGCTGGATGCGCCGCAGAAGACCGAGGCGGAGATCAACGCACAACGCGAGCGGGTTGCGGTTCTGCGTGGGAAGCTGGCAGGGGTGGATTCGTCGGATGCGCGGAACCTGCTGGCCATTGCGGATGCGCTGGTGCGGAGGAGCGTGTGGATCCTGGGCGGCGACGGCTGGGCGTTTGACATCGGGTTCGGCGGGCTGGATCACGTGCTGGGCTCGGGCAAGAACATCAACGTGCTGGTGCTGGACACAGAGGTGTACTCGAATACGGGCGGGCAGTCGTCGAAGGCAACGCCGCGCGGCGCGGTGGCGAAGTTTGCCGCGAGCGGCAAGCGGGTGAGCCGGAAAGACCTGGCGATGGAGGCTGTCAGCTACGGGTCAGTGTATGTGGCGCAGGTGGCGCTGGGCGGCAACGACACGCATGTGGTGAAGGCCTTCCAGGAGGCCGAGGCGCATGAGGGTCCGTCGCTCATCATCGCGTATGCCTCGTGCATCGCGCACGGATATGACCTTGTGCATGGTCTGGAGCAGCAGAAGCTGGCGGTGCAATCGGGTTACTGGCCGCTGATGCGCTACAACCCGGCGTTGCGCGAGGACGGGAAAAACCCGTTCCAGCTGGACTCGAAGGCGCCGTCGATCCGGCTGAAGGAGTATGCGTATCGCGAGGCGCGGTACACGATGCTGGCGCGGAGCAATCCGGAGCTGGCGGCGAAGCTGCTGGAAGAAGCGCAGGATGATGTGGAGCGGCAGTGGCGTGTGTATTCGGCTCGGGCTGCGATGCCGGGGCGTGGGGAGACGCCGGACATTGCGCCGAAGGAGAAGCCGGAAGAGAAGCTGACACCGGTTGCAGCCGGAGGTGTGAAATGATCGACTTTTCAACGAAGTATCTGGGACTGGAGCTGAAGGGGCCGATCGTGGTGTCTTCGACGCCTCTGTCTGAGTCGCTCGACAACATTCGGCACATGGAGGATGCGGGCGCCGCGGCGGTGGTGCTGACGTCGCTGTTTGAAGAGCAACTGATTTTGGAGTCGAAGGCGCTGGATGAGGATCTGGCGCGGGGGACGGAGTCGTTTGCGGAATCGCTGGACTTTCTGCCGAAGCAGGCGGATTATCGCGTGACGCAGGACGTCTACCTAGAGCACCTGCGCAAAGCGAAGGATGCGGTTCGGATTCCGATTCTGGCGAGCCTGAACGGAGTGACGCCCGGCGGATGGGTGCGGTTTGCGAAGGAGATGGAGCAGGCAGGCGCGGACGCAATTGAGCTGAACACCTATGCGCTGGCGACGGACAAGAATCAGACTTCAGTGGTGCTGGAAGTGCAACTGCTGGAGCTGGTG
>JAJYBT010000808.1 GCA_021778875.1 Acidobacteriota bacterium
TGCGGGTGGCGGTGGCGGGATCGAGCGCGATGCCGTGGTTGATTAACTCCATCACCGCGGTGTAGTCGCTGACCACGAAGCCGTCGAATCCCCACTCTCCGCGCAGGATTGTTCCAAGCAGAAACGGGTTGGCACTGGAAGGCACGCCGTTGAGGGCGTTGAAGGCGCTCATGATGGTGGCGGCGCCAGCCTTGACTGCAGCCTCGTACGGGGGCAGGTACACCTGGCGCAGACGAATCTCGGACATGTCGGTGGTGTTGTACTCGCGGCCCGCTTCGGCCGCGCCATATGCGGCAAAATGCTTGACTGACGCAGCGACTCTGCCAGGCTTTGAGAGGTCATCACCCTGGTAACCGCGAATATAGGCGCGAGCCATGGCGGCGCCAAGATACGGATCCTCTCCTGCACCTTCCACTGTGCGTCCCCATCGGGGGTCACGACTAATGTCGACCATCGGCGAGTAAAACCAACGGACTCCCGCTGTTGTAGCCTCCTGGGCAGACATTTGCGAGAGTGCGACAACCAAATCAGGATCGAAGCTTGCGGCCAGGCCGAGCGGCACCGGGTAGATGGTGCGAAAACCATGAATCACATCCGCACCGAACAGCAGAGGGATATGCAAGCGGCTCTTCTCCACTGCCAGATGCTGAAAGGTATTCGTACGCTGTGCACCGACCGTGTTGAGCATAGAGCCAAGCCGGCCAGTAGCTGCCAGTTGCATGGCGTCCACATGGCCCATGGCCTCGGGGTTCACGGCGGCAAGCGCATCGGCCTTTTCTGGAGCCTTTAGCCCGGCTGCCGCCAGTACGGCAGGGTCATCCCCGGTGTCGTTGTATTGCACAAGCTGCCCGATCTTTTCTTCGAGCGTCATCTGGTGGAGAAGTTGCTCCACGCGGGCCTCGATTTGCGGACTGACCAGCTGGGGATTGGACGGATGCACGGGTGCACTTGCATGGCGCGCGGGTGCAGGCTGTTCAGTTTGCGCCAGGC
Organism: Acidobacteriota bacterium; assembly: GCA_021778875.1. The sequence goes on from JAJYBT010000808.1 coordinate 991, forward strand.
CAATTGCTTCAAGCCCTGCGGTTGCCACGCAGATTGCGGCGACGACGAGCATCGAGCGCACGGACGAGTTAATCCTGAAGGGCAGCGTGAGCATTCTGACATGGCCTAAGAGATTGCAGCGTATCAACTTCGTCCGTAACAAGGTGTTTCTCCGACGCATGATTTTCGGAATGCGCGCCGATTGCCAGGGAACATTTGAAGCTCAAATCGAATGATGCCTTCCGTCAAGCGATTGGTGGCAAGTGGCACGAATCCGGTGACGGTGCGCAAACGATTGCGCACCGTGAGCGTTTGTACCATTCAGAAATGCCTTCAGTCAATTCCAAATGGCGCAAGCGGGATGGTTGCGGGTCTCGTCAACGATATCCGCGTGCGCACCAATTCTTGTCGTATGGAGCTGGAACAAAAGGTGTTAACTCTGGCCGATGCGAGCCGCAGAGGCCAACCGCGGAGGGTTACAAGGCATAGTCAGTCGAACTGCTGGGTAAGGTCCGGGGCCTACTATACTTGATGAAAGGACACACATTGCTCACGCCCCTGCGGTTCATATGGAATGCCACTCGCGGCCACCGGCTGACTCCTTGGCGGAGTGAGTATCTGCGTTGGCGCATCGAGACGTTCTCTGGCAAACGCGCTGAGACGCTGAAAGCCAAGGACGTTTTGGGTTTTGCGTGGGGTGCGCGATGGGAACTTTTGAGCTTCCTGGTCTGGACGGAGCATCTGGACCGCGAAGCGCGCAGGCGCAGTTGAACTTGCGCCCTACCGCTCCAAGGCCCAGTGGAAACGAGCGCGGCGGCGTCCTAGCGGCGGCACGGCGATGGGCGTTGGCGGCAAAGCTCTATCATCAAATCCGGAGCGGCCTTTAGAATGAATCTCTGTTTTTCCCGCTTGTTGAGCCTGGCGAGTGCGGTGTTTCTTTCTGTTTATGGAATTGCCGGTGCGCAACAATTGCCACCTGCCGAGCCCCCGCAGCAGATGCCTGGTGCTCAGGCAGACGCACCCACGCTCCGGGTGACCACCAACGAGGTGTTGGTACCCACGCTGGTGGAAAAGCGGGACGGAGGCATTCTGTACGGCTTGAAGCCGTCCGACTTCTTGCTTGAAGACAATGGCGTTCCGCAGAAGATACGGGTGCAGGAGGAGATGGATACGGCTCCTATATCGCTGGTTGTCGCCGTTGAGGAAGGCGGCGTAAGCGCGCTTGAATTCGGCAAGCTGGCCAAGCTCGGTCCGCTGCTTGATCTGTTCCTTGCCGATCCTCACAGTCAGGCGGCGCTGGTGGGCTTCGACTCCAAGCCGCATCTTATCCGTGATTACACTCACTCTGAGCCGGACCTGAATGGCGATTTACAGAACCTTCAGCCCGGCGACGGCGGCGCGGCCATTCTGGACACGGTGAGTTATGCGGTGGACCTGCTGGAATCCCAGTCAAAGGAATACCGGCGCGTGCTGCTGCTGATCAGCGAGAGGCGCGACCACGGCAGCAAACATGCCAAGCCCTCGCAGTTGATACGGAAGATTGGGCGATCTGACGTGCTGGTATTGAGCGTCTCGTTTTCGCCTTCCG
>JAJYBT010000809.1 GCA_021778875.1 Acidobacteriota bacterium
CACAATCTTTGCCCAGATGAGTCCGCATTCCGGCCCGCCCAAGAGTCCGCCGGCCAAGGCTTCGGCGACCATTGCCGGCAAAACCATCACCATTGCCTACAGCTCTCCCCGCGTGCGCGGCCGCGAGGGCAGGATCTTCACGAAGGATGGATTGATCAGCCACGATCCGCACTATCCGGTGTGGCGTGCGGGCGCGAACGCGGCCACCACGCTCAAGACCGGCGGCGACATCATGCTTGGCGATCTGGAAGTCCCCGCGGGCACTTACACCTTGTTTGTCGACATCTCCGACCCGGCGCATTGGGCGCTGATTGTGAGCAAGGCAACAGGCGAGTGGGGGTTGTCCTACGATCCCACGAAGGACTTGGGCAGGACGCCGATGAAGATGTCGAAGCCCTCGTCGATGGCGGAAGACCTGACGTACACGCTGACCAGCGACGGCGGCGGCAAGGGCATGTTGACGCTCGAGTGGGAGAACGTGAAAGCGTCCGTAAAGATCAGGGCACACTGAACGCAGGATCGTTTTTGCGGCTTCGAACATCCAACGAGGGGGCGGTGATTGCTGAAAAGTTGCCGCCTTCTCGCTAGAATTGGAGAAGTGGAAGATTCCACCGGAGAGGTGACGACTTTTGCCTTTATATCCCTATCGCTGCACCCAATGCGGTCATCATTTTGAGAAAATTCAAAAATTTGGCGCCAAACCCGAGAAGCTCTGTCCCAAGTGCGGTGGCACCTTGGAGCGCCTACTGACCGCGCCAGTCCTGAAGTTCAAGGGTTCGGGCTGGTATGTGAACGACTACGCAGCCAAGAGTGGTTCGTCCGCCCCGGCTGCCGCCGGAGACGCGCCGTCTGAAAAGAAGGCTGCAACGGAGGCCAAGCCAAAGACGAAGGCCGCCAGTGGCGGCGAGTCCGCTTCAACAAGCGCCACGACAGCCACCCCCGCTGCCACTTCAGGCACAGCCGCCAGCTGATCGACCGCTGTTGCCCCGCCATAGGATAATGGAGTCCTTACACCGCAAGGCTCCGGCATGAACTCCAAACTTCCGCAAGAAATTGCCAGCGATTCCAGCCAGGCAGAATCTGTCCGCAAGTTTTCCCGCGCATTGCGCGCTCTCACGGCAGTGGCGCCGGTGTTTTACGCAGCGGGTGTCATAGCTGTTCTGTTCCACCTCTCTCTGGAAGCGGCTGCCGTCCTTCGCTGGGCGGGCCTCGTGTGTGTTGTTCCCGTCGCTGTTCGCCGGCGCTCGCTGCTGCTGTGGACGTTTCTTGCCATGATTGCCGGGGCCGAACTCGGCGTCGACGCGCCGCACTTCGCAGAGCAAACCCGGTTCCTGGGCGACATTTTTCTGCGGCTGATCCGCATGATCGTGGCCCCGCTGATCTTTGGCGGCCTGGTGACGGGAATCGCCGGTCACGGCGAGTTGCGCGGTGTGGGCCGTGTGGCGCTCAAAGCCGTCATCTTCTTTGAAGTGGTGACGACGTTGGGGATTTTTCTGGGCGCGATCGCCATCAATCTCTCGGGAGCTGGCTGGGGCGTGACCTTGCCAGCGGCGGCGCAGGCAGCTTCGGCGACGGCACACGTGCAGCCGGGGTGGCAGAACGTCCTCCTCAACGCCTTTCCTGAAAACATTGCCCAGGCAGTGGCGCAGAACCAGGTGCTGCAGGTAGCGGTGTTTGCGCTGCTGTTTGGCGTAGCGCTTGCTCTGTTGCCTGAGCCGCGCCGCAAGCCGCTTGTTACCGTGTTACAGTCGCTCACCGACGTGATGTTTCGCATGACGAAGATCGTGATGTTGATGGCGCCCGTGGCTGCGGGAGCGGCGCTGGCCTATGCGGTGGGCTGCATGGGGCTGGCGACGCTGGCGCCGCTGGCGAAACTGGCGGGGACGTACTACGTGGCGCTGGCGATCTTTGTGCTGCTGGTGCTGGCGCCCATCCTGCTGCTGGCGCGCGTGCCGGTGGGCCGATTTTCGGCCGCGGTAGGTGAGCCGGCTGCGATTGGATTTGCCACCACCACCTCGGAGGCTGCATTGCCTCTGGCGATGGAGCGCATGGAAGAGTTCGGCGTACCGCGCTGGATCGTCTCCTTCGTGATTCCCACCGGATACAGCTTCAACATGACGGGATCGAGCCTGTACCTCTCAATGGCCGCGATCTTTGCCGCGCAGGCAGCGGGCATGCACCTGACCGTGAGTGAGCAGCTCATCATGGTCTTCACGCTCATGCTCACCAGCAAGGGCGTGGCCGGCGTGCCGCGCTCTGTGCTGGTGATCCTGATGGGTACCGCGGCGTCGTTCCATATTCCCACTACGGCCATCATGCTTCTGCTCGGTATCGACACGCTGCTCGACATGGGCCGTACCGCCATGAACGTCATTGGCAACTGCATGGCGGCCGCGGTGGTGGCGCGATGGGAAGAAGGCTGGGGCTAAGGAACAGGGAACAGGGAACAGAAAGGCCCTGACCGCAGGAATCATGCGCCGAATGGGCGCGCCCTGAGACGCTACCATAGTCTCTGACGATGTTTATCGATCCCATTCCATCTCCGGTGGAATACG
>JAJYBT010000810.1 GCA_021778875.1 Acidobacteriota bacterium
AACCCCGCCGTGCTGGCGGTGCAGCCGCAACTGCACCGGCCCATGTTCTTTGAGGCGCATCGCCTGTCGGTGTTCACGCCGCGCGCGCTGGACGTGGACGTGGTGCTGGACCTGATGATTCACGATCTGGACATTGTGCTGACCTTTGCCAACTCGCCGGTGCGCGAGGTGCGCGCGGTGGGTCTGCCGATTCTGTCGCCGCGGGTGGATATTGCGAATGTCCGGGTGGAGTTCGAGTCAGGCTGCGTCGCGAACTTTACAGCCTCGCGGGTTTCGACGGAGCGGGTACGGAAGCTAAGGTTCTTTCAGCCGCGGCAGTATGTCTCGATCGACTATGCGCGGCAGGATCTGCTGGTCATCCGGCTGGATGGGAGCGTGCCGGCGGAGATTGCGGCGGCGATTGCCGGGGGCAGGGTGGACCCGGCGATGCTGGCGCAACTGGCCGCCGCAGGGCATACGGGCGGACCGGGGCCGGGATTGTCGTTTGCCAAGCCGCCGGTGACGCCGGGCGAACCGCTGCGGCTGGAGATTGAGTCGTTTCTGGATGCGGTGCGCACGCGCCGCGAGCCGCGCGTGACCGCCCGCCAGGGCCGGGATGCGCTGGCGCTGGCGCTGGAGATTCAGACGCAGATGGCGAACCACGCGGTGCGCGCCGGGCTTGGGGACTTCTTTGAGCCGAGTGCCTGAGGCACCGGGAATCCCTTCTGTTTCGTAACGCTGGAATGACCTGCCGAGGGCGGAAACGCGCTCCGTGTGCGCGAAACCAGCGCTTGCGGGATAAAGCGATTTTTATAAGGGTAATTTGCCGGTCTTTCTCTTGACATGACATGTTCCGGGGCATTAGGGTTGGCAACCGGAAGGCAGGCTAACGTTTTCTCGGCGCCAACGGTCGGGGCCGATTTTCCTGCCTGTGAGGTGCTGGATGAATTGCCTGGGACAGCGATGGATAGCGGCAGGGTTGGCCTGCCTGGGAATGGCGTGCGCGGCGTGGGGCCAGAGTGCCGAGAAGCCCGCATACCTTAACACGGAACTCTCTGCAGAGCAGCGCGCGGTGGACCTGGTGCACCGGATGACGCTGGAAGAGAAGGCCAGCCAGTTGGTGAATCAGGCGCGGGCCATTCCCCGGCTCGGCGTGCCCAGCTATGACTGGTGGAGCGAGTCGCTGCACGGCGTGGCGGTGAATGGAACGACGGAGTTTCCGGAGCCGATCGGCCTGGGCGCGACGTTTGACCCGGCGGCGATCCACCACATGGGCGTGGATATCAGCACCGAGGCGCGCATCAAGAATGCGCAGGCGGTGCGGGCCAACGGCGGACACAGCAACATTTTTCAGGGGTTGGACTTCTGGGCGCCGAACCTGAACATCTTCCGTGATCCGCGGTGGGGCCGCGGGCAGGAGACCTACGGCGAGGATCCGTACCTGACCGGGCGGATGGGCGTGGCGTTTGTGACGGGCATGCAGGGCGACGATCCGCGCTACTATCGCGTGATTGCGACGCCGAAGCACTTTGCCGTGCACAGCGGGCCGGAGCCGACACGGCACAAGGCGAACGTGGACGTGAGCAAGCATGACGAGGTGGATACGTATCTGCCGGCGTTCCGCGCGGCCGTGGTGGAGGGCAAGGCGGACTCCGTGATGTGCGCGTACAACAGCATCAACGGGCAGCCGGCGTGCGCGAACGAGTTTCTGCTGGAGCACCAGCTGCGCAACAAGTGGGGCTTCCAGGGCTACGTTGTGTCGGACTGCGGCGCGGTGATTGACATCTTCAGCGGGCATCACTTCAAGCCGACGCAGGCGCAGGCCTCGGGCATCAGCCTGCAGCGGGGCATGGACAACGAGTGCGCGGACTTCTTTGCCAAGGTGAAGGACGACCACGACTACAAGCCGTATGTAGATGCCGTGAAGCAAGGCTACGCGAAGGAGAGCGATATCGACACGGCGCTGGTGCGGCTGTTTACGGCGCGGATCAAGCTGGGCATGTTTGACCCGCCGAGCATGGTGCCGTTCTCGAAGATCCAGGAGAGCGAGCTGAACAGCCCTGCGCACAAGGCTCTGGCATTGAAGCTGGCGAACGAGTCGATGGTGCTGCTGAAGAACGATGGCGCGCTGCCGATCAAGTCGTCGAACATCCGCATTGCGGTGATTGGGCCGCTGGCCAACCAGACGCGATTCCTGCTGGGCAACTATACGGGCATTCCGTACCACACGATCTCGATACTGGATGGAATGAAGCAGGAGTTTGCGAATGACACGATCGACTACGAGGAAGGCACGCAGTTCCTAGGCAAGCAGGCATCGCCGGTTCCGGCGGAGTTGCTGACGACGAACGGCAAGCCGGGCGTGATGGCGAGCTACTCCACGATGCCGCCGATCGGGCTTTCTCCTGACGCGGCCAAGCCGCCGGTGCTGGCCACGCGCGTGGAGCGCGGGATTGATGCCGCCGCGCAGCCGTTGCCCTCTGAGGCTGCGGATGTAAAGCCGCTGGGCATTCACTGGGAGGCGACGCTGACGCCGAAGGAAAGCGGCGAGTACAACCTGGGCTTGAAGG
>JAJYBT010000811.1 GCA_021778875.1 Acidobacteriota bacterium
CAGAAGCAGCGAATCTACTTTCACGGTGCTTTCCAGGCGCGGCCAGAGCGGCGTAGACGAAGGACGCAAGCGGGCAATGAGCGTGGAGAGCAGAGTGCCCGGCTTGCGCGCTCCCAGGAACGCGGCCTGGAGCGCGCTCGCATCGAGTTCGCCGAACTGCAAATCGAGCCTGGGCGGGCATGTTTCCGGCGCTTCGCAAGGGGAAGGCAGCTCAAGACTGGCCGTTCCCCTGACGGGTCCGTACGCGAAAACGACGGGGTCCCAGCGGAGCGCCTCCGCGCCCAGATGGAGCGTGGCCTGGGAGATTTCCACGTCGCCTGCCAGGTATTCCGATTTCCAGCTCGCATTCCGCAAAGTCACGGTTCCGGCGAGCTGGTCCGATGCGGAGCTTAGGGCGGGGGGAGCGGCCTGGCGGCTGGACGCCGAGCCGACGGCCTGCATCCTGCTGAAGGTGTTCTCCGGAGCCGGCAACCACGGACCCTCAGCGCTCAGATCGAGTGCGGCTGGATCGCCGGTGAAAGACGCCAGCGCGGAAACATTCTGAATGCCAGCCACGTGCGCCAGCTCGCGGATGCGCGCCAGCGAGGCCTGGCCACGCATGGCGACCTGGTAGCCACCGAACGCGAGGCGGACTGCGATTGCAAGGGGAGAGGTTCCGCCGGCAGGAATCGCAACAGAAGCGGTGAGCGCATGCCCCTGCCCCTCAGTGACGGGCTCGGGTTGCAGCACGGTCTTCGCAATCTGAATGGGCTGGCTGAGGCCATTGCCGCTGAGGCTGAAGCCCTCGACTGCGAAACTGCCGGAGAGTTCGGACTGCGGCGATCCGGGCTTCATGGCTGGGCTCTTTCCGGCGTGCCGCTTGAGCGCATGCGAGGCGGGTTTTGCAGCGACCGCCGCGCCGGAATCATAGGTGAGCTTGCCGCTCACGGTGCCCCTGGCCTCAAGCCCTTCGTCGAGGCCACTGCGCAACGTGCGGAGCATATCGAGGCCGGCCTGCACGGGAATCGTCTGCAACTCGACCGAAAGCTGCGGTGGAGCACTGGCGGGCATGTTTCCTGCAAGCCGGATGTGTCCATTGCCGAGAGGCGAGTCACAAGCGAGGTTCTCAACGGAGCGCTCGGAGTAGTGATAGACAAAGGCGCAATTGGCGTCAAAATCCAGGGGAACGGCGGGAGCAAATTCGGCGCGATGGACTCCTGATGCGCGGAGGCGAGACTTTATCTTCGCTGATTCCGCAGTGCCGTCGAGTTGCAAATTGGCGGTCAGGTCGCCGCGCCATCCGGGGTCGGAGCCGACAATGAGGCGGCTGAGCTGACCGAGCTGCGCCTCGCGCCACTCGAGATCGAGATGAACCGGCATCTGGCGCAACGAGGGAGCGCGCCGGATGCTTGCCTCAAGCTCCAGAATCCCGGTGTCGGCCATGTCGAGTGTGACGTCTGTTCGTGCGGGCTGCCCTCTAAGACGAACACGCCAGTCGCCGGGATTCTCCTGCCAGAAGGAGAGGTCGGCGTTCATCAGGGAGAAGGGGAGCTTCTCGATGCCGTTTTTGATATTGATGCGGGAGTTTGTGGCCTCAAGGAAAGGCAGCGCCAGCACCCGGCCCCGCTGCGCACCGTGCGATTGCCCAGTTGCCGTGTGGAAGAGCGGGTCGAGGTTCCAGCGGCCCTCTTTGGTGCGGACGAGGTTCAGGCTGGCCTCGTCCACGCCGATGCGGCTTATCTCCAGGCGCCCGCGCCAGAGCGATAGCAGGCGAATGGCCGCGGTGACGGTGTTGGCGCGCAGCACCGGCTCGACGCCAAATGCAGGATCTTCTTCGACGGTGAGGTCGGTGAGCACAAAGCCCGGCCGGGGGAGCAGGCGCAGTTCCACGGAAGAGAGGTGAACCGGCCTGCCCAGCGACACGGAGACAAGCTGCGTAATTCGGCTCTTGTAGCTGCTGATGCTGACCAGCGGAGGCACGATGAGGACGGCAAGGATGATCGCGAGCGCCGCGAGCGTCAGCCATAGCTTTCTGCTCTTGTGCAGCCGGCGTTGCGCGTCTTGCGTCATGGTCATTCGCTTCATTGTGCCAGACTCAGCGAATGATGTGCAGCGTCCGGTTCCAGCGCGTCTCGGTGAAGAAATGCAAGGCGACGTGGCCGAGCCAGGCCATACGGTTGGCCATGCCGCCCTGCTCGTATTGATCTTCGGGGGTTTTGAACGACCAGTAATTGAACAGCGGCCGGCCCAGGATGTTTTCCCGGGGCACAAAGCCCCAGTAGCGCGAGTCGAGGCTGTTGTGCCGGTTATCGCCCATCATGAAGAATTTCCCGGGCGGAATCACAAGGTCGCCATCGTGGACGTATTCGGGCATGGCGACCGACCAGGCTTCAGTGGCTCCCAGATCCGGGCTCATCGGCACGGATGGGAAGTCATCCAGATAATCGCGATAGTTGTCGGGCGTTGTGGGGGCCGCGAGGGGCTCGCTCTGGGCCACGCCATTCACAATCACGATGCCGTCGCGCAGGTGGATGTGGTCGCCTGGCACGGCGATGAGCCGCTTGACCAG
>JAJYBT010000812.1 GCA_021778875.1 Acidobacteriota bacterium
GAGTTCCCCGGGGCGCTGATCCTGGTCACGCATGACCGCTACCTGCTGAACCGCGTGGCTACCAGCGTGCTGGGCCTCGATGGCCGGGGCCGCAGTGGCCGCTTTGCCGACTACGCCCAGTGGGAGAGCTGGCTTGAGGAGCAGGAGGCCGCCGCGCAGAACCGCCCCACGGCATCGCCCGCGCCGCAGCCCGCCGCTCCGGCGCCCACACCCGGCGCGGCCGGCAAAAAGAAGCTCTCGTATCTTGAGGCGCGCGAGTTTGCCGCCATCGAGCAGCGCGTGGAGGCCGCCGATGCCCGGCTTGCCGCCGCCCGCCAGCGCGCGGAAAGCCCGGAGATCGCCACCAACGCCGCCGAGCTGCAAAGTGCCCTCGCCGAGCTTGAGGCCGCCCAGCAGGAAAACGATGCTTTGTACGCGCGCTGGGCCGAACTCACGGAGAAAGCAGGCTGACCCGTGGTAGAAAGAAGGGGGAAACCGTTCGACCAGGCTCTCAGCTACAAAGCACGATTTCGCCTGAAAACCTAAGGTCTATAAGGTATTTATGCAGGATGCAGTGAAAGTCCTCATTGTGGAAGACGAGCCCCACGCCCTCGCGGGCCTCGCCGAACTCATCTCCGGCTGGGGATACCGCACCGAGACCGCCCGCGACGGCATTGAAGGCTGGGAGAAGGCTCTGGCCTGGGACCCGGCCATCGTCGTCACGGACTTCAAAATGCCGCGCCTCGACGGAATCGGCCTTCTGACCAGGCTGGCGGAAGAAGGCTCCGGCGTCAGCCCGAACATCGCCGTGGTGCTCCTCACCGCCCAGGGCTCCATCCAGGTCGCCGTGGACGCCATGAAGCTCGGCGCCTACGACTTCCTGCAGAAGCCCGTCGACGCCACCCGCCTGCGCACCATCCTGGCCAACGCCACCCGCCAGCGCGAAACCGCCATCGAGCTGGAGGTGGCTCGCCGCCGCCTGCGCGAGTCCGGCGTCCTTGGCGCCATGGTCGGCAACTCCCGCCCCATGCGCGAGATCTTCACGCTCATTGAGCAGATCGCGCCCTCCAACGTCTCCGTGCTCATCACCGGCGAGAGCGGCACCGGCAAGGAGCTGGTGGCCCGCACCCTGCACGAGCTCAGCCCGCGCAAACCCCGGCCCTTTGTCGCCGTCAACTGCGCTGCCATTCCGGAAACGCTGATCGAGAGCGAGATCTTCGGCCACGAGAAAGGCGCCTTCACCGGAGCCGTGGAGCGCCGTGCCGGCTGCTTCGAGCTGGCCTCCGGCGGCACGCTACTGCTCGATGAGCTCGGCGAGATGCCCATCGGCACGCAGGCCAAGCTGCTCCGCGTCCTGGAAGAGCGCAAGCTCCGGCGCCTGGGCGCCCGCACCGAGCAGGATGTGGACGTGCGCGTTCTGGCCGCCACCAATCGCGACCCCCTCCAGGCCGTCTCCGAAGGGCATCTCCGCAGCGACCTCTACTACCGGCTCAACGTCTTCCACATCCACATGCCGCCCCTGCGCGAGCACATGGATGACCTGCCCTCCATGGCCGAAGCTATGGTGCAGGAGATGAACCAGAAGCACAATCGCCGCGTCTCCGGCCTTGGCCCGTCCATCCTCAGCCGCATGATGAGCTACGACTGGCCCGGCAACGCGCGCGAGCTGCGCAACACCATCGAGCGAGCCGTCATCCTCTGCCCGGACGGCGCACCGCTCGACGCCGGGCATCTGCCGCCCGCCTTCGGCAAGGCGCAGGCCGCCGCCGCTCAGCTCATGGATGCAAGCATCGTGCCCGTCCGCGTGGGCACCACCGTGGATGAAGCCGAACGCATGCTCATCCTGCGCACGCTCGAATCCACCGGGCAAAACAAGACCCGCGCCGCCGAGATTCTCGGCGTGAGCCTGAAAACGCTGCACAACAAGCTCAAGGAGTACAGCCAGTCGCCGGAAGATCAGCCGGCCTGAGATATGCGCCTTAAGACTAAACTCGTTCTGGCCATCACGGCCCTGGTCTTCATCATCACGGGGCTGCTCTCGCTCGTCTACGTCAACCAGCTGCTGAACGCCGCCGTGCAGCAGTCCTATGACACCAACAAGATGGTGGCCAACCAGGTCCGGCTTGCGCTGCAAAACGCGCTGGAGACCGGCCTGAAAGACCGCGTCGTCGATCCCAACAACCCCGACGAGCTGCGCAACATTGCCGCGGAAGCCATCCGCGACAACGCCGCGCTCCAGGCCGTCCTTGAGTCCGTCAACCGCTACTCGCTCACCGTCTACGACCTCAACATCGGCGACAGCCAGCAGCGCACTCTGCTCAGCACCAATCCAGACAATCAGGACAAGCCGCTGCCCGTCCGCCCGGATTATAAGCAGATTCTCAACGCCAATCCCATCCAGCTCATCCAGGAGGTCTACGGGCCGCCTCGCGTCTACGAGGTCGTGGTTCCGCTTGAACGCAACGGTCAGCCCTTCCTTACCGTGCACGTCGGCGTGCGCACCACGCTGCTGCGCGCCGTCTATGGGCCGTGGCTGGCAGAGGCGTTCACGCTGATGGGCTTT
>JAJYBT010000813.1 GCA_021778875.1 Acidobacteriota bacterium
CTGGCGCATGAGGCGCAGCGCCTCGTCACCAAGCTGGATGGTGCGGAGGATGCGATGCGTGTTGAGCCGGCAGGCCTGCTCGAGCGGTATATGGGTGCTGACGTGCACGGTGGCGAGCTTGTCTGAAACGAGGAGCATGCGGGACTCAGTGGCGCCGGTCAGCTCGGCGATGTACTCCGTGTGGCCGGAGAAGGAGCGGCCCGACAGCGTAACGGCCTCTTTGTTCAGGGGCGCGGTGACCATGGCTCCCGCCTTGCCCTGCAGGCAGAGCTCGGTGGCGCGGCGCACGTATTCGACGGCGGCGAGACCGTACTCCGCACGGAGCTGGCCGAAGGCAAGAGCGTGATCCGCTGGCAGCGCATGCATGGGGACGAGTTCACAGGGCAGGCTGTGCAACGGAATCCGGCTGAGCCGCGCAGCCGCTGCGAGCGCGGCCTGATCGCCGATGAGCAGCCAGTGCGCAAGGTTGGCCGTGGCCGGGTCGCTGAGCGCCTTGAGCGCGATTTCGGCACCGACGCCGGCTGGATCTCCGATGCTGATGGCGATACGGGGAAGAGAGTTCATGAAGAAGCCGCCAGTGCTTTGAGTATGCTGCAGAGGAGTTCGGGCGAGCCGAAACCGCCGGATTTTGTAATGACGATGCGTTGGTCCATGAGGCCGCCGTGCGCGATGCCCCACGGAACGCCGGGAGCGAATTCGCCGCGCAAGGTGAAGGATGCAGCGCCGAGGGCACGCGCGGCAAGCAGGGCCGTGTCGCCGCCGGATAGCAGGATGGCGTGGGGCTGATATTGCTCGAACTCGCGACGGATGCATTCGTCATCGCCGGCCTGATGCTCGATGCGGAGCAGGCGGGCGTTGGGATGGAAGCCCGAGGGATGACTGGCCGCGAGCGGCTCGAGTTGCCGGAGAGTAACGGCGTGCGTTGTGCCCAGCACGAGCAAGGTGCGCGCGGCGTGCGGCAGAGGGGCTGCGGGTTGCACGTGCTCCGCGAGGCTGGCGAGCGCGGCGGCAAGGCCAGCGGAGCCGGCCAGGAGCAGGCCGGGAAGGGATTGTGCGGCACGGGCCAGCGCCTCCAGGTCCTGCTGCGTGACGGCATCGCACAGCAACAGTGACTTGCCTGCGGCGAGCGCGGTGGAGAGGTCCTCTGGGTGGCGAATGATGGCGATGACAGGTTGAAGCGCGGCACTGAACAGGTTGCGCACGTTATGGTGCTCGAGCGTGCCGGTTGCGGCATGTACCTCAAGAATGCCGTTGCGGATGACGCGGCCGGCTGCGGGGAATGCCGGTGCAAAGAGAACTGCGGGCGCACCGAGCGCGCTTTGGATTGCAGCGAGCTCAGCCGCGATGGGGCCGCGGAGCGTGGAGTCGATTTTCTTGAAGATGCGCGTTCCGGGTGTGAGCGGCAGCCGGCGGACGGCTTGCGCGACGGCTCTTGCGGCAGTCTCTGCGTCCTGGTTGCGCGATGCCGTGTGGAAGGCCTGCACGCTCTCCTCCGCATCCCTGCTCGCGGAGGAGGCGGGGTCGATCCAGACACGCACCCGGTGGCCAGCGCGGAGGAAGGCCGCCGCGGCGTCACATGCGCCGCTGAGGTCGTCGGCGAGCAGCAGGATTCGAGATGCAGGCATAGCCGTCTTCCGGTTTTGTTCCTGGAGCGCGTGTACGGCAGAGGTGTGCATGAACGAAGTCTCGTTTATTTTCGAGAGTATACATTTACTTTCTTTTTTGTGTGCCGATGCAGATCGGCATTATTCCGGTAAGCGGAATGGCATGTCTAGCCGGAGGGCTGAGGCCGCGCTGGAGGCATGGCGATATGGGAAAGAAAGTCCAGATGAATGAGGAGGGTAGCCTGCCGAACTGATATGGAGAGCGGACGTAAGGCAAGGGCTACCCTTCGGTGTTGTGGAGCTATTTCGGTTGGATTTGGGCGGCCTCAAGCAGAGTGATGGGCTTGCCGTCATCTGCTGTGATCTGGAGGCGATGCGCACGGATTGTGGCGTAACGCACGGTCATGCCTCGCTGCGCGCGGATATTGACGTCCTTTAGCGTGAGGCCGGTGATGGGGCTCTCGGACAGTCCGGCAACGAGGCCTGCCTGCCGGGCGCCGGTGGCGCTGAGGTGTTCGATGCGAATGTCGTGCATGCGAGGCGTGAGGCGGGTGACGGGCTGCTGCGCCGGGGCGTTGCGGGCCTCTCCGTAGTAATCGGTGACCACAATTGGCGTGACGACATTGGTCATGTTGAGGTGGCTGAACTGGAAGTGGCCGATGTCGCCGCCGCGGTCGCGGCCGGATTTGATGCGGACTCCGTTGGTGGTGCCGGTGAAGGTGACGTGAGCCGCGCGCACGTTTTGCACGCCGCCGGCAATCTCACTGCCGATGGAGAGGCCGTGGCCGTGCAGAAAGGTGCAGTCGTGGATGGTGATGTCCGTGCTGGGATCGTCTGGACCCGGTGAGCCGGGCTGGCCGGATTTGATGGCGACGTTGTCGTCGCCGACGTCGATGGTCATGTGCTCGATGCGGACGTGGTGCGCGGAGAAGGGATC
>JAJYBT010000015.1 GCA_021778875.1 Acidobacteriota bacterium
CGCTCTATCCGGTTGGCTATGGGCTGAGCTACACGACCTTCTCCTTCAGCGATCTGACGGTGCAGACGAAGGACGTGAGGGCCGGCGATCCCATGACGGCGGAAGTTACCGTGACGAACACCGGAGAGCTTGCAGGCGATGAGGTGGCGCAGCTGTATCTGAACTTCCCGAAGGTGGCGGGCGCACCGTTGCGGGCGTTGCGGGCTTTCAAGCGCGTACACCTGGCGCCGGGCGCGTCGCAGAGGGTGGAGTTTATGCTGCAACCTCGCGACATGAGCATGGTGACCGAGGCGGGCGAGCCTATCGTCGCCGAGGGCGATTACAGCGTCTCTGTGGGTGGCGGACAGCCGAACACAACCGCAAAGGTGCTCGACGGAACGTTCCATGTGAGCGGGACAAAGACACTGCCGGAGTAAGGCAGAAGCCAATTCACTGCAATGCAAGGGGCGCTTCCAATGGATGGAAGCGCCCCTTTGTTGTGAGCGGTTGAAGGGCGGCTTATCTGGCGGGCAGCGGCTCCGGCTCCGCCATGACCTGCTTCATTTTCAGATAGACGGCGTTGGTCCAGCCGAAGCCAATCTGATTTGCGCTGTAGCCCATGCGGACTTGGACGTTGGCGTTGCCGGAGACGACGTTGTACTTTTCGCGCAGGGTACCGTCCTGGGCAAAGCCTGTGTCGACGGTGGCGTTCCATTTGCGCGCATTGCGCTGCGCGTCTTCACGGAAACCGGCAGCGTCGAGGCCGGCGACGGCGATCCAGTTGGTGGGCGCCCAGCCGAAGGGCTCATCCCACTGCAGGCCGGAGTTTGTGTTGCTCATGGAGAGGCCGCCGGGCCGCTCGAAGAGATTGAGCCTGGCGACGACCTGCTTTGCTTCCTCGCGGGAGGCCACGCCGGCCCACAGCGGATACAGCGATGAGATGTAGGCGTAGGTTGAGGCCTTGTGGCGCATGAAGTCGTAGTCGGCGAAGACGCCGGTTCTGGACTGCCAGAGGTAGCGATGGATTGCGGCGTTGCGCGCTTTGGCGCGGCGCTCCCAGCGGGTGGCGTCTTGCGGCTTGCCGAGCAGCAGGGCAAAGTGCTCCATGTCGCGCTCGTAGCGATAGAGCAGGCTGTTGAGGCAGACGGGAGCGTAGTGATGCGTGGCGCCGTCGAAGGGGCCGAAGCGGAAGCCGGGATCGAAGCCGGATTCGCGCATGGCGCGGTCGCCGATGTAGAAATCGCGGGTGAGCCGGTAGCCGGCGAACCAGGCCTTCATGCAGACGACGCTCGCGCGCACATCGCAGCTTGCCTGCTTGAGGCGTGCGGCCTCAGTCGCGTTGGGACTCTGGGAGGCTTTGAGCAGAAAACCCTCGCCGCCCTCGTGGGGATGCGCGACCAGCCAGCGAAGGACATCGACGTAATAGGTGGCGTCGTCGGCCATCTCGGGCACGGGGCCGGTTCCGTAGTCAAAGTAGCGGGCGAGGCCGGTTGTGCCCGCCTTGTGCTCGGGCCGCGTCCAGGTGGAGTAGTCTTTCTCCGCCATGCCGTAGGCATGATCGAGCCATTGCCTGGCATCGGCGCGTCCTGCGGGTGTGGCCGGGAAGCTGGCGGGATTTTCGTATACGGCGCGAATCATGGAGGTGAGGAACGGGGGCTGCGACCGCGTCAGATAGTAGGTGCGGTTGGCGTTGAGCCCCCCGCCATAGTGCTCAATCTCAAAGAAGAAGTTGTCGACCATGTCTTTGGCGAGGGCTTCTCGATGGTCTGCTTCAAGGCCGAGGACGATGAAGTAGCTGTCCCAGCCGTACATCTCATTGAAGCGGCCGCCGGGGACCACGTACGGGTTGGGGAGATAAAGCAGGCCCTCGGCGGGCAGGCTTTCGGGGCGCACGTCGCCAATCTTGTCAATGTGCCGCGGTAGCTCCGCGACTTTCAGATGGCACTTCTGTTCGAGCGCGGCCACCTGGGACGGGGCGGGCATCTCGGCGGGGAGGTAGAGCACGGGGTTGGCGGTGACCTTGATGTCCACGAGGGAGTGGCATTCAGTCATGGAGCGGGTGAGGGTGTCCCACGCGCCATGGATGTAGTTGAGCGTGGCGGCCGGGTCGGGCGCCGGTTTGGGAGCAGCGCCAACGTCCTGGGCCTGCGCGATGGAGACATGGATTGCGGCGAGTACAAGAAAAAGCAAGCGAAACAGTTTCATGACAGCTCCGGTTTCATCGACCGTGAATTGTCTGGAGTGTAACGCAGTGGACGCATCCCGCGCCCGTGCAACGCGGGATGCGCCGAGCAGCCAGCATTGAGCGCGCGGCTTTAGCTGATGCCCACTTTGTAGCGCGGCCAGAGGGGACGTTTTAATTCGTGGTCGATGACAGGCTCGCCGTCGCACTCGATTTCGATGACCGTAGCGGGCTGGTCAGGGGCAATGAGTGGAAGGCCGGTGAGGCGCAGCGAGAAATCGTTCTGCGTGAACTCGATTTTCTGGCCGGTCTTGAGCAGGCGCGCGGAGAGGACTTTGGGCTTGAGCCCACCGATGGCGATGACGGACTGGGGCTGATAGAAGTTGAGCCAGTCTGCGGCGGGAGTGTGGCCGGGCCAGAAATGCTGGTGGATGTAGAGCGTGTTGTCGCGACGGGTGTAGTTGGCGTTGGAGTTCCAGGCGAAGTTGCCGCGATCGGCGCCGTAGATGGCCTTGCCGTTGGTGTCGAGCCACTTGCCCACGGCTTCGAGCACGGTGACGGACTCAGGAGGAATGGAGCCGTCGGGCTCGGGGCCAATGTTGAGCAGGTAGTTGCCGCCGCCGCGGGCGCAGGTGGCCAGATTGCCAACGATCGTCTTCGGCGTCTTCCATGCATCGTCAAAGCGGTTGAAGCCCCAACTGTCGTTGAGGGTCATGCAGGTTTCCCAGGCGCGGCCCGACTGCGCGGCGCGGATCTCCTGCTCGGGAGTGGAGAAGTCTCCATCGAGGCCGTTGCGGTTGTTGACGATGATGTCGGGCTGCAGCTCGAAGACCATCTGGTTCATGCGCTCTGACTCCCACTGCTCGGGCGTGAGCGGCCAGTCCACGTCGTACCAGAGAATGTCGATTTTGCCGTAGTTAGTCATCAGCTCGCGGATGAGGCCATGGGTGTACTCGACGAAGCGCTTGCGTGCGGCTTCGTCGGTCTTGCAGCGTGCGCCGTCGGGGTGGTGCCAGTCCATCAGGGAGTAGTAGAAGCCCACGCGCAGGCCCTCGGCGCGCGCGGCATCGACAAACTCGCGAACCAGATCGCGGCCGGGGCCCTGTCTGGGAGCGCAATAGTCAGTGAGTTTGGTGTCCCAGTGGCAGAAGCCTTCGTGATGCTTGGTGGTCATCACCATGTATTTCTGGCCGGCGCGTTTGGCCAGGCGCGCCCAGTCGCGGGCGGCGTTGGGTTTGGGGTTGAAGTGCTTTGCCAACTTTTCGTATTCGGGTATGGGAACGCCCTCGACTTCCATGGCCCACTCGTGCTGGCCGATGACGGAGTAGAGTCCCCAGTGGATGAACATGCCAAAGGTGGCCTGATGCCACCAGGCCATGCGTTGGGCGCGCGTGGCGGCCTGCCTGGCGTCAGCGGGCGAGGCGGGAGCTTGCCCGGCCGCGCCGGCGGAGGGATCCAAAGCGCCAGAGTTGGACGCGGACAGAGCCAGGGCTCCGGCCGCGCCAAGGTTCTTGATAAACGACCGCCTCGAACTCTCTAGCCAATGCATGAATGTGGATCTCCCTCTGACGGAATGTGCCGCTCGGAATGGTGCAGGCGCTTTGCGATTGCACCAGTGCCGGCCGGGGGAACTATAGGGAATGGAGATTGGTGTTGTCAAAAAAAGTGCGGCGGCAGAATCATCCGTTACAGACGATGAGGAGAGCTCAACGTCCAACTCCAGTTGAGAGAAGATGGGGCCGACCGCCGCCTGTTGAGCAGGAGCCGGAGGGTGCCTTGCACCGGCCTGTTGCGATAGAGTGTTCGACAACGCAGCATGGCGTCCGATCCTGATGCAGCAATGCGCCGCGACAGAGAGGGACGGTGATCGCGATGATCAACATCGGTGTCTATAGCGATGCTCTTGTCGTGCTTGGAACGGCGGGCATCCTGGTGCCGGTGTTTCGCCGCTGGGGCCTGAATCCCGTGCTTGGGTATCTTGCTGCCGGCGCGCTGCTTGGCCCACTTGGCCTGGGCTCCTTCATTCATTACTTCCCGGCGCTCTACTGGTTCACGATTGGAGATGCGAAGAGCATCGCCGGGATTGCCGAGCTGGGAATTGTGTTCCTTCTTTTTCTGATTGGCCTGGAGATGTCTTTCCAGCGCCTGATGTCGCTGAGGCGTTATGTGATCGGCCTGGGCGGCCTGCAGTTCATCGTGACCACGGTGGTGATTACGACGGCTGCGCTGCTGGCGGGTCAAAAGCCCTCGACGGCGATCATTCTTGGCGCGAGCCTTTCGCTCTCTTCGACGGCGATCGTGCTGGAGACGCTGTCAGTCCAGGAGCGGCTGTCCACGGGTGTGGGCCGGACGAGTTTCGCCGTGCTGCTGGCCCAGGACCTGACGGTCATACCGATCCTGATGTTTATCGCGATTGTCGGGAGCGGATCGCGGGAATCACTTTTGACGAGCCTGCTGATAGCCATTCTGGAGGCTGCCATTGCGCTTGTCCTGATTGCGGCGCTTGGCCGGGCGCTGCTGCGGCCGCTGTTTCGGCTGGTGGCAAACGCTCACTCCAGAGAGGTCTTCATTGCCGCGGTTTTGTTCGTGATTGTCGGAGCGGGCGTTGCGGCAAACCAGGCCGGGCTATCCATGGCCCTTGGGGCCTTTGTGGCGGGCCTGCTGCTGGCGGAGACGGAGTACAGCAAGGCGATTCAGGTGATTGTCGAGCCGTTCAAGAGCCTGCTGCTGGGCATCTTCTTTTTCACCATGGGCATGAACATCGACTTCCGCGAATTGACGCGCGAACCGGTGTGGCTTGGCGCCTTTGTTATTGGCTTGATTACAGTGAAGGCGCTGATTGTGGGCGGCTCCGCCAGACTGTTCCGCCTGCCATGGGCGACGGCGATTGAGACGGGTCTGCTGCTGGGTCCGGGCGGAGAGTTTGCCTTTGTCTGCATCGGGATGGCGGGCGGGCTGGGGCTGATCGACGCGCGGGTGTCAGGCTTTGTGCTTGCGGGCACGTCGATCACCATGGCGCTGACGCCGCTGCTCTCGCTGGTGGCGCGGCGGCTGGCTCCGGTGTTTGAGGCGGGCGAGGCCGTCGATCCCGCATTGGCTGCGCAGCCGCCGGGCGGAGCAAAGCATGCCATTGTGGTTGGCTACGGGCGCGTGGGCAAGGTGGTCTACGCACTGCTGCGCCGCCACGGAATTCCATCGATTGCAACCGACCTCGACGTTCGCACGGTGGCGCAGCATCGCCGCGAAGGCCACGACGTTTACTATGGCGACACTGCCAACCCGGAGTTCCTGAAGGCGTGCGGGCTGGAGAATGCGACGGGCGTGATTATCACAATCAATGCTCGCGACAAGATCGACGACATTGTGAGGCAGGTGCGCGCGGTGCGTTCCGACGTGCTGATTGTGTCGCGCGCGCGGGATGCCGAGCATGCAAGACGCCTGTATGCAATCGGAGCGAGCGAGGTGGTGCAGGAAACGATTGAAGCAAGCCTGCAACTTTCAGAGGCGGCCCTTTTGGGGATGGGCGTTGCCGCCGAATCCGCAACTGAGTCGATTCATGAAAAGCGGCATGAACTGCGCCACGAATTGCGGCAGGGAAGGCAGATTCAGGATCGCAACAACTCGAAGCCCGCGGCTTGATGCATCCGGCAAATCGACGCGGACCGTGGCCGCAATGGCTGAGCGGATCTTCACCCAGGAAAAAGCCGCGTTATCACCTTTCGACTCAACTGTAGTTTGGAGAGCGTACGGCATGCGAAGGCAGGCGCGTCCTTGCCGGGCGCGCCTGCCTTGACGGCTCACTTGCTCTGTTCGCTCAGGTCGTAGAGCGGCCTTGCGCAGAGTTCTTCAATGGGCTGCCCGGGCGTGTATTCGAGCTTGGGCGGCGGCTTGCAGCCCTCTTCTCTGGTCATGAGCAGGCTTGGCTTGCCGACCTCCTCTTTCTCCGCCTTGGCCGCGATGGGAGCCAGCTCCTCCTTCATCTTGAGGAACTCCGAGGTTTGCACGATGCGCTCGGACTGTTTGGGCATGAACATGATTTCGCGCTGTGTCTGCACCATTCTTTCGTAGAACGGCGGGTGCGTGCGGAACCAGCTGACGCCATTCACGTAGCCCTGTTTGGAGGCCATTTTGTCGAAGAAGCGGATGAATCCGCTCGTATCATAGCCGGCCTTCCATGCGTACTGAACGCCGAGCTGGTCTGCTTCGAGTTCATAGTCGCGCGAGACGCCGAGCAGCTTGAGGTCCAGGACCAGGCCCAGCCCATAGAAGCCATACTGCAGCGCGTAGTACATGCCGATGCCGGCAATGCCGCCGGTGAGCAGGATGGCGGCCACCTGCGCCGCCTGGTAGAAGATGCCTGCGATGGTGGCTCGCTTCATCATCTTTGCGCTGTGCCGCGCCGTGTCGTGCGCCAACTCATGGGCGATGACGCCGGCGAGCTGCGACTCGTCGTCGGCAGCCTCCAGCAGTCCGCGCTCGATGTAGACGTAGCCGCCAGGAAGGGCGAAGGCGTTGACTTCACGCGATTGCAGCACGGTGACGCGGAGGGGAACCTTCAGGTCAGAGTTCCGGGCGACGCGCTCGGCCACCGATCGCACGTAGTCCTGAATCGGCTTGCTGTCGAGCTCAGGAGGCAGCATGCCGACCTGCTTCAACTCATCGACTGCTTCCTTGCCGCGCTTGATGTCGTCCTTCTGTCCTGCTGCGATTTCTCTGAAGCCAATGTCCTTGACGTCAGCCCAGCGCCGACTCTGGTAGGCGCCGCTTTCAAGGTCGGCAACAGCCTGCTTCTGCTGCGCCGGCCACTGCTGGATGAGGTCAAGCTTGGCGCTCAGGTTGTCATACGCGGTGGGAATCGCATGCCCGGAGAGCACTTCCGTTTCACTGCGGAGCATTTCAAGGTTCTGGATTCTGCAGTGCAGCGCGCGGCGTAGCTCGTCTGCCAGCTTGGCGCCGCTTGCCTTCAGCTCCTTGCGGGCGGCGTCCAGTTGCCTGCTGTAGGTCTTTCCATGCTCCTTGAAGCGGCTGCGGCAGGAGTCTTCGGCACGCTTCAGGGCCTGGCGCTCCTGCTCGACATCAGAAGCGCCGAAGTTGAGGGAAGGCGCCAACTGGAACAGCTCCTCATAGGGCTTTTGCAGATTCTGGTGGAGCGTTGACTGCGCAGGCTCTGCGGTTGGAGTCGCCTGGGACTCAGCTCTGGTGGGATACCAGGGCAGGACGACCAGCAAAATGCTGAGTCCAGTTGCAACGCACTGGCGGAAGAACTCCTTCACGGGAAGCCCCCTTTCCGTGGCCTGCAGCGGCCACTGACTGCAAAAGATCAGAGCGCACTTCTTGATTTCATGGCGTCATGGCCCTGGGCGCCGTGTAACCCTCGCGGGTATACACCTCGATTTTGCGCCGCTTTCCTTCTTCATTGGTCACTTTCAATGGCTTGCCATCGGGCCCCACAATTTCGACCTTGAGCCGGTGAAAGCGGCCGTCTCTGGTTGCGAGCGGGGGGCGGAAGGTCAGCGTGTATTCGCTGCGCAGGTAGGCGGCCACACTGCGAAAGATGTCGGGCAATTCGGCATCAAAGCGGGGGAAATAGGCAATGCCTCCGGTTCGCTGAGAGAACGCAGTGAGCGCCGATTTCGCCTGCAAGTATGAAATGTTGGCGTTGCCGTAGCGCACTTGCTCCTGCTCAGCCAAGTTGACGCTGAAGATTGTCACATCGCTTTGGCGCAGGCGCTTAAGAACATCGTCGAGAGTGGCCGCGCTGAAGCTGTTGGAGCCGGTTGTCATGAGCAGAATGGACGTTCTACCCTTGACATTGTCGAGTTTGTCGAGCGTGTCGATGAGGGCATCAAAGAGGTTGGATTCAGAGAATCCAGGAAAGCCAAGCGAAGAAAGCTCGTCCCGGACCTTGTAGCGCTCGTGCGTAAAGTCGACGCGAACCTTGGACTGAATGTCGTATGTGACGAGCGCGACCCAGTCCCTGGGTTCAAGATGGTCCAGGAAGCGGGAGGACCACGCGGCGGCCCTGTAGGCAAAGTAGTCGTAGGATGCAGAGCTGTACTCCATCAGCATGACGATGGTGATGGGCGCTGTGGTCGGGGAGAAGTCGATGATCTCCTGCGGCGCGCCGTTGTCCAGGACGCGGAAGTTTCCCTTCTTGAGCCCGCTCAGTACGGTGCCGTCCTCATCGGTGACCATCACGTTGACGTTCACCAGCGTGGCATCCACGGTGAACTTGTATGGCGTGTCTTCGGGTGTCTGCGCGCTTGATTCGGGCGGGGCTTGAGATTCCTGAGTGGCTGGTGCGGGACTGGGCGCTGCCTGCGATGGTGGAGGAGGGGTGCCGAGGGTGACTGCCGCGATCGTCAACAACAGAGGGGAAAACATCAGTTCCTCCCTGCGCAGCCTTCTGAGCCGACGTGCGATGCCGGCCGGGGCCTGAAAAACAACGCCAAAACTGTTCCATGAGACGGCAATTCCGGGAAAAGGTAATCGCGACCGGCTGAGGCGTGCCGGGGCTCAGGCGCTCGCGTTGATCAGGCTTTCCGCGGTGCGGCGGTCGGCAGCACTGCCAGGAGATGGCATTGCACCTCGGCTCGCCCGCAGTTGCAGGGGCATGTTCTTCCTACTGCATTGGATTCATCCGCTGCCCCAACTCTCCTTTGCTTCATTGCATCTTGTTCGTGCGTGCTGGTTTGTTGCGGGTTTCAGTTGCGCGGGCCGCGCTGCGGCTGCTGCAATCCGTGGATGTGGAGGATAATCCTGCGGTAGGAGGTCAAGCGCGGCGAGCCATCGTCCGTGACGGCCAGGATGATGTGCGCCACGCCGCCTCCGCGGCAGGGCCTCATGGTGTTAATCCACATGGCGCGGCAGGGCGATTTCACTGTCGCCGTAGCCTGCTGGCTGTCTCCGCCGGAAACGGTCACATCCGCGGCGCGCATGCCGGTGACGCCTGCCTCTGGATAGACAAACCACTTGTAATGGAGCGTCTGCCCGTCGGGGTCGCGGGTTCCTGCCGCGCTCAGAGTGACGGTCTGGCTGGGGCCTGCGTCCAGGTCGACGGGCGCGGTTCCCGCCTGCCCGTTTACAACGACGACAGGGTTGTGATTGGCGTGGGCAAAATCCTTCACCGTCCAGTCCATGCGCGCGGCAAAGTCGTTCTGGTAGGCCTCGCGCCAGCGCCAGATGGTGGCCTGGTCCGAGGTGCGCTCCTGACCATCGATGCCGGTCACCGTGTCCTGCGAGGTGATGCGCGAGAACATGTCGCCGCCCTGGGTCCAGATGGGGTGCGTTTCGCCGTAGGGCTGGCGATAGACATAACGGCCGCCCCAGCCACCCCAATCGGGCCGGCGATAGGCATTCAGGCCGTTATCAATCAGGCCGAGAAACGAGGGCGTGTCGCCTTCCATGATGAACATGAAGCGCGGATACATCTTGCCGAGCGGGCCTTTGGCGCGGATGTTCCTGTCCAGCCACTCATTCGTCACCAGGCTCGTGTCCGCGCCCCAGCCGTTGCGGTAGTAGATGTCGCCGCTGATGCCCGTCCATGTGGCGTAGTAGTATCCCCCGCTGTCTGGCGACGAGGGCTTGACGATGTAGAACAGCTCCGGGAACTCGCGGCGAATCCACGGGCCCGCGTCATCCTGGTCTGAGATGGAGTCGACGCGCAGACGGGCGACAAGGCTCTGCATCTCCTCCGGCGTGTGCTTTGCCCGCAGGTCGATCAGCGCCTGCGCAAGCGTGTTGGCGCCGCCCCACAGGCAAATCCACAAGGGCCGCGGGTCGTTGCGCTCGATGGCCGCTGCAAGGGCCTTTGAGCCGGCAGAGCTTTTGCCTGCGCCGGTTGCATCCAGTCCGTAGGCGGGCTGACCGGAGAACACACGCGCGTCCAGATCGTCAGCTTGAGGCCAGCCCTTGGCGTTCAAGAGCAGGTTGCCGCGCACCTGCCCGTAGGCCTGGATGAGCGCGTGCATCGTCTCAGGATGCGTGGCGGCTTTCTGCCATGTGGAGGTGGAGGCGACCAGGGCTTCGAGGTCCAGTTCGTTGGAGTAGAGCAGCAGGCGCACGAAGGACATCTGGTCGTCGGGCTCGTTGCCGATGTCGCTGAGTATGGCGACGCGCGGATGGCCGGTGAAGGTGTCCACGGGCGGCGTAGGGGGTTGGCCCGTCTGCGCGCATGCCAGGGTGCTGCCCAGCATAAATCCGAGTGCTGCCCGGCGGGCATTGCCTGCACGCCAATTTGGCCAAAGTCGCGTCATTTTCTCCTCCCGGGCGGCGCACGCTTGATGCGGCGTTCTCAAACGCAGGATCCTGCCGGCGCAGCGCGTCCAGCCCAAGTGGCAACGGTAGAGTGGCGGCGGCGCGCAGTCAACCTCTGTCCACCGATGCACATATTTATGCACATCAATGACACCCGCGGCCGTCTGAACATTCAATCGTTTTCGGGAAGGATTTCAGTCGTTCCCGGACGATGGACGTCTGCGTGAGGGGCGGCTTGTGCATCTGCTGCGCTACCATAATGACAAGATCGGGGCCGCGCATGTTTGTCGTCGTATGGCAGTTTGAAATAGCAGAGGAAAAGGTTGCCGCCTTTGAAGCTGCCTATGGGCCGGATGGCGCGTGGGCGCGGCTCTTTCGCACCTCGCCCGACTATCTTGGCACGGAGCTGCTGCGCGACGCGTATGTGCCCGGCGCTTACCTGACCATCGATCGCTGGGCCAGCGAGGATGCCTTCCGCGCCTTTCGGAAGGACCACGATGCGGCTTACGAGGCGGTGGACCGCTCGTGCGACGAGCTGACCAGCCGCGAAAACCGCATCGGCGCCTACACGGTGTGAGCTATAGGCCTTTGGGTTTGTTTGCCGGTGGGTGCGTATCAGCGTAGTAGCCGGTTGTGGTGCGGGCGGTGAGGCCGGCCTTGTCGATCTTCACGGCCAATGCGTGGTAGGCGTCGGGTTGTGTGCCGGGGCCGGCGTCGAATGTGAGTTCATAGTAGGAGTCTGCGTCGCGGACGGCGGCACTGATTTCGTCGGCGATGCCATTGCCGGTTACAAGCACCAGTCCGCCCGTGTGCGCGGCCAGCACCTGCAGGGAGAGGTCGGGATAATCGGCCTGATCCACCTTCGCGATGCCCTTCAGGTAGTCCTCGTAAAAGAAGGGATCGACCCTGCCGAGCTCGAAAGGCTCAAGGCTGTAAAGGGTAATGTGAGCCTCGCGCAGGCCGTTGGTGAGGCCCACGACGGACTTGAAGATCCACGCGCGCTCATGCATGTCCGCCTGCAGCCCGACCCAGTCGAGCATCGGCCAGCCGGGACTGACGGTGACGATCAGTTTACGGCCCGGCTGCGTTGCCTCATAGGATGCCAGTTCGCTTAGCTGACTCAGCGACATCTCCAGGCGCTCGGCGGCGCCATAGAAGCCAGTGTCATCGCCAACAATGCGCAACTCGGAGTTGATCTTGTCGAAACTGGCCAGCAGCGCATTGCCGTCAACGGAGGAGCCCGATGCGATTTTAAGGCCGGTGTCGGCGAGCACGGCAATCGACGTGGGGTGCGCGAGCTGGCCATTATCTTGCTTGAGAAATTCGCCGAGCTGCTCGCGCTCTCTTGCGACGGTATTGAATGTTGAGTTGATGTTGTCGATGACGACCACGACATGGACCGGGCTGGCAGACGAGGCCGCCGAGTCCACGGCACGAAAGCCGAGCAACTTGATCGGCTGCTTGTTATCGAGCAGGGTAAAGTCCTGGGCCTGCATGCCGCGGACATGATGGCCCTGTTTGTCCGTCACCGCAACGTCGATGGTGATGCGGCGGGCTGCTTCAGCGGGGCCGCCGCTGGCCGGAATGCCTTGGAGCGCCTGCGCCGCCGCTGGGCCGGTGGGTGCAAGGAGCACAAGCCCTGACGCCAGGGCAAAGGCCATGGCAGACAGTTGGCGTGGGTTGTGAAGTGGCTTCATACGAATTCCCCCCTGTGGTTGAAGGTTGCGTGCAGTGCGGGCCGGGACGAG
>JAJYBT010000814.1 GCA_021778875.1 Acidobacteriota bacterium
GCCGATGCCGTAGAGGCGGTTGTCTCCGCCGTAGCCATTGATGCCGGGCGCAAGGCCGATGATTGCCGTGCCGGATGTGGTGTATTCGCGGGGGAGCGAGCCCTCAGTGCGCATGGTGAAGGGCATGCCGCTGTGGAAGTAGCCGATGGCGGAAAGCATCCAGCCATTGGCGAGGCGGCCTGCCCGGTTGCGCAGATGCCATGTGGGCTCCCACACGAGCGCGGTGGAGGCGGAGTGGCGCACGTCGAGATTGCTTGCGCCATACTCCTGGCGAAGATCGCGGGGATCGAGGACGCTG
Organism: Acidobacteriota bacterium; assembly: GCA_021778875.1. The sequence goes on from JAJYBT010000814.1 coordinate 299, forward strand.
CTGCCTGAGACCCAGGCGCTCTCATTGGGGTTCCAGTCTGCGGCGTGTGCGAAGGTGTAGTGGCCGCGCAGAGCGAGGCCGTGGCGGCCATAACGCGCGAGACGCAGCATGAGGGCCTCATAGGTGGAGTTGGCGCGGCTGGCGACCTGAATGATCTGCTGGTAGTTGGGATTGAGGCGGCCGCCGAGGCCGGTGGGCGACGAGGGCGACGGCCATGAGGCATAGAACGGAACCGTAATCTGCGGGGTCTTGATGGGGCCTTTGCCGCTGCCGTCCACCACGGCGTAGGTGATGGTTTGTGGATTGACGGCGGGGTCGATGTTGGCGTCAAACGTGATGGGCAAGCGGCGGCCCATGCTGAGGACAGCGCTGGCGGCCACCATGACGCGTCCAGGCAGATCTTCTTCCAGCGTGGCGACGGCCTGGTGGACTTCGCCATTGCGGAAGGCGGGCGCGAACTCGACTGCTCCGGGCATGACTACGCTGCCGGGCTGGCCGGCGAGCACGTAGGGAAAGGGCGGAGCGCCGCCGGCGTTGAGATTGTCAGTAGGCCGCATGAAGAAGTAGAGGTCGCCCTTCAGCGAGCCGGTCTGCGTAAGCGCGGTCTCAAGCGTGGCGTTGGGCGTGCGGCCGTAATACATGCCATAGCCGAGACGCAGGACGGGCCAGCCGTGTTCGCCGCGTCCCCAGGCGAGGCTCATGCGCGGACCCCATTCATTGCCAGGGCTGGGCATACGCTGCGTGAGCGGGAGGTCAGGGTTGCGGAGCGCGGCAAGCGGCGGCGGCATCTGCTCGCGCTGCCAGCGCATGGCCGCGGTGAGCGCGAGATCATTGCGCGGCTGCCACTGCGCGGTGACGTAGCCGGCCCAGTCGTTGGTGCTGAGCCACCAGTCCGTGGGGCCCATGAGCTGTGAGTAGTAGGTGTAGCAGGGCAGATAGCCTAGCCCGTGCAGCGTGCCGCCAGCGTCGCGCCAGGCGCGGCCCGTCTCGTCGCAATTGTGCTGGTCCATGGGGTTGAGCTGGCCGTTGATGCCGAAGGCAGCGAAGGAGAGCGCGTCGGAGACGAAGTTCTCCACGCTGGAGTAGTAGTACTTACCGGTCTGGCTGCGCAGCAGGCTGGTCGAGTCCGTGTTGTGGCGGAGGTCAAAGCCGGCCTTGAGCATGAGCGGGCCACGCACCCAGTCCAGTTGCTCCTGCGCCTCGTAGAGATGTTCGTCAGGATAGCTGCCGCGACCAAACCACGTGGGATTGCCGATGGTGAAGCCGTAGCGGGCATCGACGATCATCTGGGGCAGCTGACCCCAGACGTTGATGTTGAGCGACTGCTCGTAAGCGGACGGCGGACCGGCCGGCTCGCCCTGCACCTGATGGCCGAAGGAGCCTTGCGTAACGGCGAGCAGGTTGGGCGTGAGGAAGGCTTCCCAGCGGCCGAGGAGCCACTGCTGCGTGGCGTTGGTTGCGCCGTAGCTGTGGTTTCCGTACATCTCCGATGTGCGCGAGAGGCCTCCGCCGGGCGAGTCCCAGTGCGCGCCGCTGCCCTCCAGCGTGAAGCGATGGCGCTCGGCGGCCTGCCAGTCGAGGCGGGCGAAGCCGGTCCACTGGGCTGATGTGCGCGGGGCGGGACCGAGAAGGCCGTCGAGGGTTTGCAACATACCGGAGTAGACGGCGAGGCCCTCGGCGACGGGATCAACGCTGCTGAGGCCGAGGCGCGCGCTGAGCACCTGCATCTGGTCATTGGAGGGCTGCGCGAAGAAGTGGTCCGGATGCTTTACGGTGGAGACGCCCGGATCATTGCGCTGGTAGCCGTCGAGTGCGGCAAACCAGAAGAGCCTGCTGCGGCGGATGCTGCCGCCTGCTCCCGCGCCGAGGGTGAGGCTGTGGTCGCCGGGAGTGAAAGCAACGGGTGTGAAGACAGGCACGGAGGTCAGTGTGGCGGGCGCGGTCTGCTTGATCCACTGGGTGAAGGGATTCTGCGCGCCCCAGAGGTTGCTGCGGTTGAAAAGGAAAGCCTGGCCGTGGAGCGCGCTGGTGCCGCGCTCGGTCTGCACGTTGGCGCGACGGGCGGATGAGCGGTCACCTTCTGCATCTGCGCCGCCTGCCACGGACTGCACGGCGCGGATAGCGGCCTCACCGGCGCCGGGGCCGATAAGCATGGCTCCGCGGGAGCGCATGCGGCCCACGCCGCGGCCACCGAAGGCGAGGCGGATGCTGGCATTATCCACGGTGAT
>JAJYBT010000815.1 GCA_021778875.1 Acidobacteriota bacterium
GTGCACGGCGCCCCAGTCGGAGGTTACGAAGCCCTTGAAGCCCATCTGGCCGCGCAGGATGGTGGTGAGATTGTGCTTGTTGCCGCAGGCGAAGGGCCCGTTGATGCGGTTGTAGGAGCACATGATGGAGGCGACGCCGGCCTTGACGGCAGCGTCAAAGGGCGCTACGTAGACCTCGTGCAGCGTTTGATCGTCGACGAAGATGTTGCTGCTGTTGGAGTCGTAGGCCACGAAGTGCTTGACCTGGGCCATGACGTGCTGGGCCTGGATGCCACGGATCTCGGCCGCGCCTATCTGGCCGGTGAGGAAGGGATCTTCGCCGAAGGTGTTGTAGCCGCGGCCGAATTCGAGGTCGCGATCAATGTTGACGAAGGGCTGCAGGGAGACATCGATGCCGAGCGCGCGGTCTTCGCGGCCGATGACGATGCCGTTGTCCTCAGCGTCTTTGACGCTGAAGGTGGCGGCAACGCCCATGGTGGCGGTTTCTCCCTGCGAGGGGTGACGCGTGAGTACGCCGGGAGGCCCGTCGGCAAAGCGCAGACCCGGGATGCCAAGGCGAGGCACGCCGCCGAGATAGCCGGCCTGTCCCTGATAGACGGCTGGGTCTTCCTGGGTGCCGTGGATGAGGGTGAGCTTTTCGGCGAGCGTCATCTGGCTGAGCAGCTTGTCGACGCGGGCGTCTCCGGTGACGACGGGAACGGACTGGGCGGATGCGAGGACGACGCAGAACGCGGCGGCCGCACCTGCGGCTACGACGCGCCTTGCTGTCCGCAGCGCGATTCTGCACGGATAGGACGAAATCATGAATGGCCCCCCTGTTGGTACGCGTGGGCGGTCGAAGCGGTTGCCCGAACACCGGCGTTGGACTTTGCAAGACGATGTGCGTTGCTCGTGAAAAAACGCTTGAGCACGATGCTCTGTGCCGTCGGCTAGCAAGTGTAATCGATGAGGGCAATGGCTGGCCCGGGGGCGAGGGCCGATTACGCAGGCAGGGGCAGATCGGCGTCGAGCTGAGCCGCGATGAGGTCCTGGCGCAGACGGGCGGGGGTGTGGAACTGGATGGCGCGGATGCCGAGATCGCGGGCAGCCTGAATGTTGACCGGCTTGTCGTCGAGGAAGAGGGTTTCCTGAGGAAGCGTGCCGAGCTGGCGCAGGGTGTGGTGGTAGATGGCGGGATCGGGCTTGGCGATGCCGAGCTGATAGCTCCAGACCAGCACGTCGAAATGGGAGAGCCAGTCGAACTCGCGCTGCATGTTTTCGAGCACGGAGTCGCCCATGTTGGAGAGGATGGCGGTGCGCAGGCCGCGCTGCCGGAGCTGCTGGTGCCAGGCAAGCATGGCCGGGTCCTGGGTGGTCCACATGCGGGCATCCCACTGGTTGAGCTCGTGGACGGCATTGGGGCCGAGGTCAAGATGGGCGTCGCGAAGGAACTTTTGCCAGAATGTGATGCCGGTGAGCTTGCCTTCATCGTAGGCGTGGCGGTCGGCCCAGTAGAGGCTCTCAAAGCGGTCGAGGGGCAGGCCGGTGATGCGGAGCAGGGCGTCGTGCGCCTGGGTGTTGGGTGGACCGGTCAAGACCATGCCGTAGTCGAAAATCACTGCCCGCAGAGCCATGTGCCTCCCGGTTGGCGCCCGTGTATGGTGAGAAGGGGCTACTCCTTTATTGTGCACGACTATTGTGCACGACGCGGCGGGTGGAGCTGCGGCGAAGTCGAATGGCCCGGAGCAGAGGGATGCGGTTTTCGAAGAGAACGGAATGGAATACGGAAGAGAGCGAGCTGGCGCGGGCGCATCGCCGACGGGTGGAGGCGGGGTTGCCGATTGCCGATTTGACTGCCTCGAATCCGACACGGTGCGGGTTTGCGTACAGCCAGGCGGTACTGCATGCGCTGGCGGACCGGAGAGCGCTGGACTATGACCCGCAACCGATGGGGATGCTGAGCGCACGGCAGGCGGTGGCGGACTACTACGCGGAGCACGGTGTGGCGATTGGGCCGGAGCAGGTGGTTCTGACCACGAGCACGAGCGAGGCCTACAGCTTTCTGTTCCGGTTGCTGTGCGATGCTGGAAGCGAGATTGTGGTGCCGCAGCCGGGGTATCCGCTGTTCGACTTTCTGGCGGGACTGGACGATGTGCGCCTGAAGGCCGCACCGCTGGTGTATGACCACGGCTGGCAGATCGATCCGGAGGGGTTTCGGCGGACGATTACGCCGAGCACGCGAGCGATTGTGCTGGTGCATCCGAATAATCCGACGGGACACTTTACGAAGCGGTGGGAGGCGGAGGAACTAGCGGAGCTTTGCCGACGGCATGACCTGTCTGTGATTGTGGATGAGGTGTTTCTGGATTATGACCTGGGGGAAGCGGCGGCGAGCTTTGCGGCGGGACTGGAGGGGGTGCCGGTCTACGTGGTGAGCGGGCTGAGCAAGATTGCCGGGCTGCCACAGATGAAGGCGGCGTGGATTGTGGCGACCGGTCCGGAGCGCGGGGAGGCGCTGGCGCGGCTGGAGGTGATTGCGGAT
>JAJYBT010000016.1 GCA_021778875.1 Acidobacteriota bacterium
GCGTCTTGCCGGCGGCGGTTTAGAACGGGTTCAGCTTGCCCAGGCCCTTCTTCTTTTTCTTCTTGCTGGAGGACTCGTCGCTCAGGTCCGCCTTGGGCGCCTTCTTCTTCTTGCCGACGGTTGCCACCTGCTGGGCTGGAGCCGTGCCGGGCTTGATGTCATTCACCTGGTCGGGCGCTTCAGCAGGCTTCTCAGCCGCGGGCAGCGTGGTGTCGGTGGGGCCAACCGGCTTCAGGACAGCGTTGGGATCGGCCGCTGCCGCGGCGCCGGGCGCGCTCACAATGGAGACGCCAACGCCGGTTCCGCCTGCCGGAGCCTGCATCTGCACCGGCGCTTCTGAGGGCTGGTCGCTGCGCGGCGGCTCATTGGCCCCGGTCGGTTTCACGGCGGCTGCCGGCTGCGCAGGCCGGCCCTCGTTTACGGCGCTGTTGAAGATGGCAATATTCTGCTTGGTAATGTCGGGCGCCAGTGTGCGTTTGGGGTCGTCCAGGCTTGGTTCGCCCACGTGCACGGCCTCCACCACGGACGGGCCGTGCTGGATGAGGCCCAGAGTCCTGTCGGTAAAGCGCAGGGGTTGGCGGCTGCGCTCTTCGGCATCACTTTCGGCAATTGCCGTCGGGCTGGGCTCGGGAATGGGGCGGTTCATGGCGACCAGGCGGTCGCGCGCATCCTCCACCCGAGGCGCCATGGGATAGCGGGTGATCACCTTGTTATACGCCGCCGCGGCCCGGTCCATGTAGACCGAGCGAAGCCGCTCGCGCACCGCGCCGGGCAACCCGGGCGCAATCTCAACCGAGTGCGCTTCGCCGGCATAGGCGTCACCGATGTTCAGCAGCGCAAGGTCGCTCTTGGAGTAGAGAGGATACGTATCCACCACAGTCTGCAGGCGGGCGATGGCGGCCACAAAGTTCTCGCGGCTCTGGTAGTAGAGGCCAATCTGCGTCTCGCGCTCGGCCAGAACTTCCTGCACGTCGCGCAGTCTCTGCTTGGCCCGGGGAATCAGGGACGAGTCAGGGAACTGGTTGATCATGTTCCGGTACTCTTCCTCGGCGCGCTGCGCATTGGTATAGTCGCGGTCCGGCTTTTCCATCTGCTGGTAGTAGATGTCGCCAACCTTCATCTGCGCCTCGGCTGCTTCGGGGGCCTGGGGGAAGAAGGTGATGAAGTCCTTGTACTCGGCCTCGGCCTGGGTCAGGGCCGCTGCTCCGCCCTCTTTGAACCAGGTGTCGCCCACAGCCAGCTTGGCGCGCATCCGGTACTCGGAATCGGGATAGGTGTTGAGCAGGGTCTGCAGAGTAAGCCGCGCTACGTCATACCGGCCCTTCTTCAGCGAAACCATGGCCTTGTCAAACAGCACCTTGTCGGGCTGCTTGGAGTTCACATTCGCCAGCGGATTCGCGCTCAGGTCCTGATTTTTCTTGTGCTTGGGCGGCCTCTTCTCGCGGGCCTGGGCAGTGACCGCGCCCAGCACCAGCACCGCCAGCGCAGCAATGGCAAACTTCTTTGACAACCGGTTCATACCACCTCGTTACGGCAGCGGCCCGTCGACAGGCCACACGCCTTCCCCTTGCTCATTCAATAGAAACTTACTCGCCTGCGGCCTCGCGTGCCGCCGCCAGCAGGGCGCGCGCATCCCGCTCGGCATGACCCGCGCCAAAGACAGCGTTTCCGGCCACCAGCAGGTCCGCACCAGCTTGGACGATGGCGGCAACTGTGTCGTGAGCCACCCCGCCGTCCACCTCAATTCTAAATGCCAGCCCCAATTCCCGTCGCAATTCCACCAGCCGCCGGATCTTGTCCAGCGAAAAGGGGATGAATTCCTGCCCGCCAAAGCCGGGATTCACGCTCATGATCAGCACGTGGTGCACCATGGGCAGGATGTCGGTAATCAGATTCACGCGGGTGGCCGGATTCAGCACCACGCCGGGCTTCATGCCGTGATGGGCGATAAGTTCCAGCGAGCGGTGCAGGTGCCGGCAGGCCTCGTAGTGGACGCTCACCCAGTTGGCCCCCGCATCGGCAAAGGCGGGAATGAAATCGTCCGGATTCTCGATCATCAGGTGGCAGTCGAGCGGCAGGCGGGTTGCCGAGCGCAGGCTCTTCACCACCGGAGGCCCCAGGGTGATGTTGGGCACAAAATGCCCGTCCATCACGTCCACATGGATAACCGTGCCGCCGCCGCGCTCAGCCGCGGCAACCTCGTCGGCCAGATGGGCAAAATCAGCGGAAAGTATGGACGGAAGCAGCTCAACCATGGGCTTTGGCGCGGGCGTTTCCCCGCCCGGACAGTGTATCAGCCGGCGCGAATTCGGAGTCCATGCGCCTGCTTACGCCACCAGTCGGCTGGCGCGCACCTGCAGGCGAATCCCCTCCTGCTCCTGAAGAAAGGCGATGATCTCAAAGAGATTCGCCGCCGTGGGGTTGCCCTGCGGGCCAAACATTTGATGCAGTGTCTTCACGTGGAACTTGGTCTTTGCCGCGAGCGCTGGAAATCCGATCGTTGCATGGATGTAGTCCCGCAGAATCTCCTTGCCCAGCTGTACTTCGCCTCCAAGCAGGGCATCCACGGCGTCGCGCAGAAGCCCGCGACGAAACGCCGGGTCGCGGCGCACCCTCGCCTGCACCGTCTCTCTAAAATCGCGCGTCAATGCCATGGTCAATCCCTCTTTTGCCGCTTGTAATCCTGCCAACAGCTTTTCGCCTTCTCGATGTCGTCCTGTTGGCGTCTCTTCGTGCCGCCGCACAACAGGATGATGATCGCTTCGCCGTCTTTACCGAAATAAATGCGATAGCCGGGCCCGGAGTCGATCCGATACTCAAAGACTCCTGAGCCAACGCCCTTCACGTTTGACAGATTGCCCAGCCCAAGACGATACAGAGCAGTTGAAACTCGCCTTGCCGCCTCATTTGCAAGCCCGTCAAACCATTCGCCGAACGGGCTGCGACCGTCTTTCCCCAGATACTCCCGAACGTCGATCACCATCCGAATAGTAACATATATACATCCATCATAGATCCCGGAATATGGGGAATCAGTTGGCTCAGTTCTGTTGCGCCGTCATCGCTTTGGCCGCCACGCGCCCCACCCCGCGCAGGATGGCCTTGACGGGCCAATGACCCTCGGCATCGGGAAAGAAGATTTCCCCGGTGCGGCGCGCCTCGGGCCGGTAGTACCACCGCTTGAGCAGGGCCAGATGGCCCTGGCGCATGGCTGAAGACGGTGCCTCATGCGACGCAGCCAGCGCGTCCAATGCCGCCTCCAGGCGGGCTTCCAGCACGCCACGCGCCAGCTTCCCGGGCATCTCCGGCGGCGCGGCCTCGGGTCCGGGCGCTTCGGGAATGGCTTCCATCGCCACGGGATGAGCGAACAGCGAGCTGGAACCGGACTGCTCATTCTGGATGCGCATGCCCAGCGTCGAAAACCCGGCCGGGCCACGCAACCGGCCCTGCTCGAAGAGAAAAACGGCCACCTCGTCCGGGTTGGCCGGGGCCTGCAGAATGACGGCACGCAGCTGGCTCATGGGACGCACCAGTTCCGAAGCCAGCGCCCTGACACCCTCCACGCGCTGCACCTGCGCATGCATCGCGGCAGCGGTTTCAAATTCGAGGCTGGCCGAGGCCTCGTCGCGCCCGGCGCGCAGTTGCACCAGCCGGCTCTCGCCGCGCGTCGAAAGAAACGCTTCCACCGCTTCGGCCTCTTCGGCGTACCGCTCGTCCGTACAGCCCTTGTAGCACGGCGCGAGGCACATCTTCATCTCGGAGTAGACGCAGCCCGGGTGGCCCGGATTCGGGTCCAGATCGTCCGTGCAGCGGCGCAGCAGGAAGAGCTTGAGCGCCTCGTCCACGTAGCGTTCCGCCGCCGCGCGCGACGCGAACGGCCCGTAGGCCCATTCGCCCTCGCGCTGACTGGGCCGATGCGTGACCACTACGCGCGGATACGGATTGCCGCCCAGGAAGCGGACAAAGGCCGGAGCGCGCAGATGCATGCGCTCCAGGGCCTTTGCGCCATAGACCTCTTCCAAGAGAGAAAACTGCGCGAGCAGCGACTCGAACTCCGAGCCGGTCAGCCGCCACTCGATGCGGCGAACGCGGCCAGCGAGTTGCAAACGTCGCGGATGTTTGGCCGAGGGCTGCAAGAGCCGCTCCAGCCGCCCGCGCAGGTTGGGCGTGTGGCCAATATAGGGCTCGAGGTGCGCCTCCGCGCCGTAGAGGGCAAAGACCGCAGGGCTTGACGGCAGTTGCAGCAGCGCGGCTTTGGGATCAGCCGGGTCAAAAGCCAGCGATCGCATGTGGTTTGGCACGGCCTCTCCCCGTTCAGGCTCCCGCAATCGTCATGCCGTCAATACGCAGCGTGGGCGACGCCACCGCGCCGCGAAAGACCAGGTCGTTGCCAATGGCGGTCACGTTCTGGAGCATCTGTGCAAGGTTGCCCGCGATGGTGACTTCCTCGACCGCGTGGGTCAGGTGGCCGTTCTCAATCCACAATCCAGTCGCTCCGCGGGAGTAGTCGCCTGTGACAACGTTCACGCCGAAGCCCATCAGGCTCGTCACATAAAGCCCGGCGGGAATGGCAGCCATAATCTCATCCGGGCTCAACGTTCCCGGCTCCGGATACAGGTTGCCACAGCCGATGCCCGGCGTTCCTGCCAGACCGCGCGAGGCGTTGTGGGTGGACTTCATGCCCAGCTTACGCGCCGTGTAGGTGTTCAGCAGATAGTTGTGCAGCACGCCGCTTTCTACCACGACGGTGCGGCGCGAGGGCAGCCCTTCGCCGTCGAAGGGCGAGGTGCCAAAGCCGCCTGCGCCGCTGGGCAGCAGCATCGTGTTGTCGTCAATAATGGTCAGCGCGGACGCGGCGATTTGCTCGCCGAGCTTTCCCGCCAGGAACGACGCATGACGCCAGATGGCGTCGCCCGAGGCCGCCTCAAACACTGAGCCGATAAGCGACCGCGCTGCTTCCGGCGCAAAGACGATGGGAACCTGTTGCGTGGGCACGCGCCGCGCGCCCAGGCGGCGCAGGGTACGCCGCGCGGCTTCCCGCCCCACGGCCTCAGGGGAATCGAGGTGTGCGAAGCATCGCGCGCTGGACCACCATCCGTCGCGCTGCATCTGGCCATTGGCATCCACGGCCAGCGGCGCGGCTGCCACCCCCGTGTAGCTGGTGCGATAGCCGCCCACAAAGCCGCGCGAGTTCGCCAGCACCTTGCGCCCCGTTGCGGCGTCAAAGCTGCCGCCATCGGAGTTGGTGATACGCGGGTCCGCGGCCAGGGCCGCCGCCTCGGCGCGCCGCGCCCACTCGATGCGTTCCGTACCGGACAGCGAGTACACGTCCTCGTAATAAAGGCGCAGGTCGCCTTTGACCGAACCGAACTCTACGGCCTCCGGCAAACCGGTGTAGGTGTCCTCTTCGGTAACTTTAACCAGCGCCATCGCGCCATCGACAAGCTGGCGAATACCCTCCGGGGTCAGGTCGCTGGTGGAGGCCGAGGCCGACCGCTTGCCCTGAAACACCCGCAAGCCCAGCCCTCGCGAGCCGGACTCCTTCAGCGTTTCCACCTGGCCCATGCGCACGTTCACCCTGAACTCGTCGCCCTCGCGCACCGCCGCTTCGGCATCGCTGGCGCCGGCTTTCATGGCGCGCGCCACCACGTCGGCGGCCAGTGATTCCATATCCAATGCAGTCAATCCGGGTTGCGCTGCGGCTTCGGGCATGGGTCAACAGTAACAAACCGCCGTGCCCGCTGGCACGTGCGCAGGCATAGGTGGCGGCTTCGTGCCTGCATTGCGCATCGCATCTTCAGCGGCGCGGGATTTGCTATCGTGAGGAGTACTTTCAGAGGTGTCATGAACATGCGGTGGAAGCGGCTTTTGGTTGTCGCGATTTTTGTTGTCACGCTGGCCGGGGCCGGCGCGCAGATTCGGAAAATCGACCCTACGCTCCTGGGCAAGGCCACGGCCGGCGATGCTCAGGCGCAGTTTCTTGTGGGGAGGGCCTATCTGCAGGGCAAGGGTGTTGAGCAGGACGCCTCGCAGGCTGCAGCGTGGTTCCAGAAGGCCGCTGAGCAAGGCAACGCGCAGGCGCAGTACGAGCTTGCCGTGCTCTTCCACACCGGACAGGGCGTGGCGCAGAGTGACGCGCAGGCGGCAGCATGGTATCTGAAGGCTGCCAACCAGGGAGTCGCGGCGGCGCAACTGCATCTTGGCGCGCTCTATGACCACGGCGAGGGCGTGCCGCAGAACTACGCGCAGGCAGCCGAGTGGTATCGCAAGGCCGCCCTGCAGGAGAACGCGGAGGCCCAGTACAACCTGGGAACGCTCTACGAGCGCGGTCTGGGCGTGCCGCAGGACTACGCGCAGGCCGTGGACCTGTATCGCAGGGCGGCGACGAAGGGCAATGCCTCGGCACAGTTCAATCTCGCGCTGCTCTATGACAACGGCGAAGGCGTGGACCGCGACTATGCCGAGGCCGCAAAGTGGTACAACAAGGCCGCCGACCAGGGCGTGCCGCGCGCGCAATACAACCTGGGTTCGATGTTCGTGTCAGGGCAGGGCGTGCCGCGCGATCTGGTGGAGGCGGATTACTGGCTCGACCTGGCGGCCAGCACGTGGGACGGCGCACGGCAGCAGCAGGCCATCAGCGCGCGCGACAGGGTGGGCGCGCGGCTGACGGCAGCGGAACTGTTCAGCGCGCAGCAACGGGCGTCAAAGTGGCTGGCGGCACACCAGAAATAGCGCTTGCGGAATATATCAGATTGGATATAATTGAATGACAAAGTCGATCTGCTTTCTTGGCGACTCGCTGAAGGCACTAAGTGACTTTCCCAAGGGTGCCCGCCAGGATGCTGGTTACCAATTGCGGAGAGTGCAGGACGGAAAACCGCCGGACGACTTTAAGCCAATGCCCGCGATTGGCAAGGGCGTTGAGGAAATCCGAGTCTGGGACGGCGCTGGCACCTACCGGGTCATTTACACTGCGCGGTTGGGCGATGCAGTTTATGTCATGCATGCTTTCCAGAAGAAGACACAGGAAACGTCCAAGCGGGATATTGAAACCGCAAAGCTGCGTTTTAACCAGTTGATGCGAGGTCGATTATGAAGAAAAAGGAAGCGGCAAGAACATTTTCGAACGTCTGGGATGCGATTGCCGAAACGCCCGAAGAAGCCGCGAACCTCAGTTTGCGCTACGAACTCATGGAAAAGATTGCCGATTGGGTCAAACAGAACGGCTGGACACAGGCCGAGGCCGCGACTCGCTGCGGCGTGACTCAGCCGCGCATCAACGACCTGCTGCGCGGGCGCATCTCGCGCTTCTCCCTCGACGCTTTGGTCAACATTGCCGCCGCGCTCGGCAAAAGAGTCACAGTGAGACTCGACGCAGCGTAGACGCCCGATTGCCGATCAGTAGTGGAGACGAATCGGCGATTTGTACTCTTTCCCCGTCGTATCTTGAACGACAAATTTAGCGTCAATAAATCGGTCACATCGGTCTTTTTCAGTGATTTTGAGGTTGCTTGGTATCGGCATATCCCCTTTTGCTGGAAAATACCCCCTGAGCACTTCGCCCGGGGCAAGCTTTCCACTTTGATAGCGCCGATGATTCAGCACCTGATCCCGATCTATTTGCTGGATGGGAACGGGCACTGTGTAGAAACTTTTAGAGCTGTCTAAATCCGTTGGATCAGGAAGTGGGTCGAAGTTCGGCTCATTCCATGGCAATTCAATTTCATACCATGCAATCACGATGGATGCCTGAGGTGAGTCATCGGTGATCGCAACTTCGAGGGAATAGAAAGTTCTCAAACCCTCTGACGACACAATCGCATCTGAATATTGATCCCCCATCTGACGGATGGATAATTTCCTGCGATTCTGCCTGATGTAGGAATACACAGCCCAAATAATTGCCAACGATGGAAGCGAGAAATCCTTGAGCAAGTTGTAGACAGCACCATCTCTTAACTTTTCAGCGGATTGCTTGAGTGCGAAAAGAAGAGAACTGATCGACTTGGTGTCCTCATGCCTACCGTCCCGTGCCGCCCACGGTCATCTTGTCCAGCTTGATGGTGGGCATGCCCACGCCGACGGGCACGCTCTGGCCGTCTTTGCCGCAGGTGCCGATGCCTTCGTCCAGCTTCAGGTCGTTGCCCACCATGGAGACATATTTCAGCGACTCCGGCCCGTTGCCGATCAGGGTGGCGTCGCGCACCGGCGCGGTGATTTTGCCGTCTTCAATCAGATAGGCTTCCGAGGCGGAGAAGACGAACTTGCCGTTGGTGATGTCCACCTGCCCGCCGCCGAAGTTCACGGCGTAGAGGCCGCGCTTGACCGAGCGCAGAATGTCTTCCGGCGCATCGTCGCCCGCCAGCATGTAGGTATTCGTCATACGCGGCATGGGGATGCACTGGTAGCTCTCGCGGCGTCCTGAGCCGGTGTTGGCTGCGCCGGTCAGGCGCGCGGAAAGCTTGTCCGTCAGGTAGCCGCGCAGGATGCCGTTCTCAATCAGCACCGTCTCCTGCGTGGCCGAGCCTTCGTCGTCCACATTCAGCGAACCGCGGCGGCCAGCCATGGTGCCGTTGTCCACCACCGTGACCTTCGAACTGGCGACGGACTGGCCGATGAGTCCGGCAAAGGCCGAGGTTTTTTTGCGGTTGAAATCGGCTTCCAGTCCGTGGCCTACGGCCTCATGCAGCAGGATGCCGGGCCAGCCGGGCCCCAGAACCACCTGCATCTCGCCCGCCGGGGCGGGCACCGCGCCAAGCTGCAAAATCGCGCCGCGGGCCGCTTCGTGCGCCAGATGCTCGGGGCTCTTCGAGCCCGCGAACTGCTCAAGTCCCGCGCGTCCGCCCCCGCCCGCGCCGCCTCGCGTAGTAGTCGCGCCGTCCTTGGCGATCACGTAGACGTTCAAGCGGCACAGGGGCTGCGTGTCGCTGGCGAAAGCGCCGTCCGATGCGGCGATGAGGATGCGGCGCAGTTCCTCGCTGTATCCGGCGCGTACCTGCACGATGCGCGGGTCAAAGGCGCGGGCGGCGCGGTCGGCGCGCAGAATCAGCTCCAGCCGCGCCGCCAGGTCCAGGTCAAAGCCGCCGAGCGGGACCGGATAGAGATTGGCGGTTGGCGTTTCGATGAATCCCTGCACGGGCTGTTTGGCCGGGCCTGAAGCGATCAGCGCGGCGGTGCGCGCGGCGTGCAGCAGGCGCTCGGGGCTGAGGTTGTCGGTGTACGCGTAGCCGGTGCGCTCGCCGGAGAGCACGCGCATGCCGCATCCGGCGCTGGTTCCCTGGCTGGCGGATTTCACGATCTGCTCGTCCACGCCCAGCGAGGTTGCAGTAACTGACTCAAAGTAGAGATCGGCGTAGTCGCCTCCGGCCGAGAGCGCCTCGCCCAGGCAGCGCTCCAGCAGCCGCTCGGTAATGCCAAACTTCTCAAAGAAGTAGCGCTTATGGTGCTGGACTGGGGAAGCAGCCGGATGGGTCATCGTAGCTCCAGTTTACGCCTGTCGGCGCCTGTGGAGCCGCCGCCGGGCCTCCCCGTGGCTGCTTTGGTGCACGCGCTTTCGTACCCTACCGTTCTGCGCACGATCATGCTACATTCTGGCCATGAAGAAGTTTGCCGCCGCTCTGGTGCTGTGCATGGCTATTTCAATGCCGGCGCTCGCCGCCAAGCACAAGCTCCCGCGCCATGCGCACGCGCATCATCCGCCCATGCACCACTCCGAACACCGCGCTCCGCGCCATTTTCATCTGTGGCCTCACCACAGGAAGCACCACGCTTAGCGCCGCATGACTGCGCTGGGGCGCCTGCGGCCCCATGCACCAAGGATCTGCCATGCCCGAAGTAGACAACCTTCGCTATCCGATTGGCCGTTTCGCGCCACCCGCCACCTCCACGCCTGAGCTGCGCGCCGCGCATATCCACACGCTGCGGCTGCTGCCGGAGCGCCTGCACGCGGCCGTGGCGGGCCTCAACGACGCCCAGCTCGACACTCCCTATCGGGAAGGCGGCTGGACGCTCCGCCAGGTGGTGCATCACCTGGCCGACAGCCACATGAACGCCTATGTGCGCTTCAAACTGGCCGTCACCGAGGATTGGCCCACAGTCAAGCCTTACGATGAAGCCGCGTGGGCAGGACTGCCCGACAGCAAGCTGCCCGTCGATGGCTCGCTCGCCCTGATTGCCGCGCTGCACGCGCGCTGGGTCGCCTTGCTGGAGTCGTTCTCCGCCAGGGATTTCGAGCGCGGATACATGCATCCGCAGATGGGCCGTCAGGACCTGGCCACAGTTCTTGCGCTCTACGAGTGGCACTCGCGCCACCATACGGCGCACATCGCCAGTCTGCGCGCGCGGCAATCCTGGTAGGGGTCGCGCATGAGTCCAGCCGATTCCGCCGCATCCGCTGGACTTCTCGCTCAGAGCATTGAAGAGTATCTCGCCAGGCACCCCGCGGCCGCGCTGCTGGAAGAGGGCCGCATTCTCTTTGACATGCGTATCGCCCGCTATGCCGTGAGCGAGTCGCACGGCCGCTGCCTGCTGCAAGTCTGGAGCGAGGAGCGCAACCTGATGCGCACAGTTGTCGAGGTGCGGAAGCGCACGCACAGCCTGCGGGTGCTGACCCGCCGCATGGGCGCGGTCAAGCCGCAGGCGCTGGAACTGGTGCCCACCAGCGACCGCCGCACGCCCACGGCGCGAGACGCCGCGCGGCGCCACTATCAGCGATTGCTTGAGCGCGCGCTGACGCGCACCTTCCTCGGCTCAAAAGTGGACGGCATGCGTTCGGCGATGGACCTGGAACATAGTTTCGGTCCCGCTTACGCGCGCGGGCGACTGCTCAAGGGCACGGCCGCCGAGGCGGTCATCGGCGTGGGCGAGTCAGAGTCAGCGGCAACGGCGGATGGCATTCTGACGCTGGGAATTCTGTGGCTCGACTACTGCCGCCAGCATGGCGATGGCCGCCGCCACTTCGGCGGCCTCAAGGTGGTTGTGCCCGCCGGCGCGTGGCGCACAACTGCCGAGCGCATGGCATGGCTGAATCATGCCGCCGCCGATTTTCAACTTTTCACGCTCGACGAGCGCAGCGAAGAACTCACGCAGGTTGATTTTCGCGACACGGGGAATCTTGAGTCGCGGCTGGTGCATGCCTTTTCAGCCGCCACCGCCATCGAGCGCTGCCAGTCCGGAATTGACCGGCTGCTTGGGCTCACATCCGCGGCGGCCCGTGAGCGGATCGAGATCAGACCGCGTTCAGCCGCTGAAGTGGCGCTGCTGGTACATGGCCTTGAGTTTGCGCGCGTGCGCCATGGCGCGGCGGCGCACTCGTTTGCCCGTGAAGACGAAATCACCTTTGGCGCGGGGGGTAATGAGACTCCGCTGACAGGGGAGAATGAGGCGCTGTGCCGCGAGCTGTTCGATCGGCTCTTCCTTAGCCGGCACGCTGACGGCATGCGCACGGATGCGCTCTTTCGCCTGCAGCCGGAGCGATGGCTGGAATCGCGGCTGCGCGGCGGCATCACAGAACTACTGCCCAGCCTACGGGGGGACCTGCTGTATACCCAGGTGCCCGCGCTTTCGTCCGGCGACCGGGGCATGCTGGACCTGCTCACGCTGGACCGCAATGGACGCCTGGCGGTGATCGAACTGAAGGCCGACGAAGACCTGCATCTGCCGCTGCAGGCGCTGGACTACTGGATTCGCGTACGCGCGTTGAATGACGACCGCCAGCCCGCAGCCGGCAATAGCAGGACGCTTTCGGCCTTCGAGCGCCAGGGGTACTTTGCGGGAGCGGAGGTTTCGCCGCTTGCGCCGCGCCTGCTGCTGGCTGCTCCGGCGCTGCGCATCCACCCCGCCAATGAGCCGGTGCTGCGCTACTTCTCACCGCAGGTGGAGTGGGAACTGATCGCGCTCAGCGAGCACTGGCGGCGGGAGCTGCGCGTCGTGTTCCGCAAGCGCAGCGGGGACCAATAGAGCCGGGTTCCTGTTGCAGCGCGGGGTGCCGCGCGGGTGATAAGGGTCACATCTTTTGGTCCAAAGTTGACTCACAATCAGATATTCCAAGAGTGGCCGGGTGTCATTTTGACCTTGCCCTCAGAATGCGTATCTCTTAACC
>JAJYBT010000816.1 GCA_021778875.1 Acidobacteriota bacterium
CGAGTTATCCAGCAGCACGCGCAAATCGCTCGCCAGCGCCGCCGGCTCTGCCAGCACGACAGCATATTCGGCCTTCAGCTCGTCCACAATCCCGCGAAAATTCTCATAGTGCAGCCCCATCACCACAGGCACGCCAAATTGCGCCGGCTCCAGCGGATTATGCCCTCCAGGCACAAAAAATCCGCCGCCCACCACGGCCACCGTCGCCAGCGAATATACCGACGCCAGTTCTCCAATCGAATCCAGCAGCACCACCACGCCCGCATCCAGAGGTGCCGGAGCCTCCATCCACTGCGTCCGCCGCACATGGCGCACGCCACGTTCCTCCAGCATCACTGCCACCGCGGCAAACCGCTCCGGATGCCGCGGCGCCAGCACCATCACCACATCCTCCGGCATCACCTCCACCAGCAGATCTTCCTCGCCCTCCAGCGTCGACCCGCACACCACCACCTTCGTGCCTGCCGCAATCTGCGCCCGCAAGGCCTCCGTCACCGCCGCCGGCTTCGCCACACGAATGTCATATTTCAGATTTCCGCCCACGCGCACGTTGCTCGCGCCCAGCGCCCTCAACCGCTCCGCGTCCGTCTCAGTCTGCGCCAGCACTACGGCAAATCCATTCAGCAAGCGCCGCCACAAAAACCGCAGCCGCAAATACCGCGGCCATGACCGGTCCGAAATCCGCGCGTTCACTACCGCAACTGGAACCCTCGCCCTGCGACACTCCGTCAGCATCCGCGGCCAGAACTCCGTCTCCAGCAGTACCACCATCTGCGGCCGCAACGCGCGTAGATACGCCCGAACCGCAAAGGCAAAATCCAGCGGAAAATAAAATACGCGGTCTTCGCCAAATCGCTCCCGCGCCAGCCTCTGTCCCGTGCGCGTCGTGGTTGAAATCATCACCCGGCTGCCCGACCGCGCCTCCAGTTCCCCGATCAGCCGGCTCGCCGCTAGAACTTCCCCCACCGAAACCGCATGGACCCAGATCACTCGCTCGCCGGCGCGCAGCCGCCTCGGCACGCGCCCTAGCCGCTCGCCCAGGCCCTCGCGATACTTCCCGCTCGTCGCCATCCGCAGCAGCCAGTACGGCGCGCCCACCACCAGCACCAGCAGCAACGCAAAGCTATACAAAACAAGCATTCGCTAACGAATCCTTCTTTACGTAAGTCCTACCAAGGCATGATAATCGTGCGGAATCGTATGCGCCCGCGTTTCGCCGTCAGCCCCGCCCTAGCGCTTTCCCTCATCGCACCCTGTGCGTTCGCTTCCAAACACAAAATGCCCGCGCCAAAGTACGCCTCCACCTACCCGTCCTACGACTCGCACGCCAAAGAACACGTCGTCATTGCCGCCGTTCCCTACGACACAAAAGAGCTGGGCAAAATCTTCCGCGTCCACTACATCGACAACAACTTCATGCCCATCTACATCGTTGTCACCAACAACAGCGACCAGCCGATTTCGCTTGACCAGGCCCGCATCGACTTCATCGACGCCGCCGGCGACCGTATCCCCGCCGCGCAGCCCGAGGACGTTGAGCGCCGCATGACCCACATCACCGGCCCCGGCAAAATGATCCCGCTGCCTGAACCTCTGCCGCCCATGCGCAGAAAGCCCCACAGCCCAGACAAAAAGATCGAAGCCGACTTCAATCAATTCGAGTACAGCGCCATCACCGTGCCTCCGCATAGCACCCGCGCCGGATTCCTCTTCTACGACATGCAAGGACTGGGCAACACCCCGCTCAAAGGAGCTTCCCTTGTGCTCCGTGATCTGCGCACCGCATCAGGACAGGAACTCTTCTACTTCCAGATCCCGCTCGACAAATATCTCTAGCTCATTCCGCTTCCCTGCTCGTCTTCTTCTGCCAGAAGTTCGCCTAGCCGCGCCAGTTTGTTCTCCCAGCTCAAGCGATGCTCCCGCACCCACTGCTCCAGCAACTTGAACCCCGCAGGCTCAATCCGGCAACCGCGCACCCGCCCCACCTTTTCCGTCTTGACCAGTCCGCTCTCCTCCAGAATCTGCAAGTGCTGCGCGACGGCCGTGAGCGTAATCCCTAGTGGCTCCGCAAGCCGGGAAACCGACGCTGGCCCCTCGGCTAGCCTGTCCAAAATGGCGCGGCGCGTGGGATCACCAAGCGCATGGAACAGCCGTTCGATTCTTCCGTCCTCTTTCTTCAAAATCGCCTCACTTGTGAGGTAATTCGCCGGTCGACTCGGCGAACCCCTCATTCTTCCGTGTACCGCACCCCTATTTCGACAGCTCTGCGCTGAGCTGGCCCAGCAGCTTCCGCCATCCCTCTTCGCGCATCTTCGGCCCGCCCGACCCTTCGTAGAACGCCCCCTGATACGTCAGCACCAGATCCGTTCCCAGTTCCTTCGGGATAAACTCCACCGTGACCAGCGATGACGAAATCCGGCGATCTCCAAGGCTCATCGTCGATGCCGTCACAACGCGTTGGTTCGGCACAATATCCTGGATCACTCCTTCGGTTGTCAGCGACGCTCCCGGAAACGG
>JAJYBT010000817.1 GCA_021778875.1 Acidobacteriota bacterium
AATCGCGCCTGCCTGGATGACGATGGTGTACATCTTCCAGTACTCGTCATCCATGGGAATGTGCATCAGGGCTTCCACAATGCGAAGGTGCGCCGTCGAACTGACCGGCAAAAATTCGGTCAGGCCTTCCACGATGCCCAAAAGGACAGACTGAATGTAAACGTTCAAGAAGCCTCCGGTGAGTTGTTATGGGTTGCCGGCAAGCAAGCTGACAATGAAGGTGCCTACGGACGGTCAATGCCGTAGACGGGGATGTTCTGGTCCAGTTTGTACACGAGCGAGACGGCCCGCCACGTGTAATCCGATTGCGGAAACTTGTCCTTGAGCCGAGACTCCAGTCCGCGGGCATTGCTGATAGCCTCTTCGCGTTTCTTGTCGCTGCCATCGGCGCCAAACATGTCGGCCAGCACCGCCTGCCGGTAGGTCGCCTCATACAAGGCGCGGGCAGCGCGAGGGCTGTTGGGATGCTCTTCCGCGTACTTTTCGTAGATGTCGGATTCCCTGGCAGGACACTTCGGCGAGCCTTGCCAGTCTCCGCAGAGCTTGTTGTCCAGCAGGTCAAAAGCGGCCAGATCGGCCCAGCGGGTTCCCGGGAATTGCTTCATGACCTGCTTCAGATTGTAATCATCCATCTGGTCGCGCAGGTAGGGATCGCGCTCCTTGGCGGAGGGCAGTGAGGCATAGTCCGCCTTTTGCAGCTGCCACAGAATATCGGCCGCGCGCCATGCGGCTTCCCCGGCCAGCGGCGAGTTGGGAAACATCTCCACAACCCGGCGATACAGCAGGTGCGCGCTCTGAGCCGCGTTGGCGGGGCCGCGCGGATCGCTGGCCAGCGCCTCCTGATTGGCAGCCGCACCCATCAGCACCTGGTCGCCGTTAGGGGTGGACTCCACTATGACGCCCTTGGCTTCCATCCAGCCGGAGATGGGCGGCGGCGTCTGGTCATTGCCAAAGACGGGCTGGTCGCTGGAGTGCTCCTCCTCAATGTCCGTGTTGGCGTAGACGCGCATCCAGGGGCCGCTTTTTTCCGCGACCACCATCTCCCGGCCGATCTGAACGCGGGAGACCTTTTGTGCGCTCTTGTCGGGCGAGATGTAGAGCCAGGTGATGCGCAGGGCTGTGGCGCGGGGTCCGGCCATGGGCTTGACGATCTCTGGCCCGTTGGCAGCCGAGGCTGGCAGTACCGCACCCATGAGGGCCAGGCCGAGGACGAGAATACGCGACTTCATCACAGGAGAAATCATAGTCGAACGACGTTACGCCGTCGCTTCCGTGAGCACTTCCGCCAGCAAACCGGGGGCCACATTGCCGCCGCTGACCACGGCCGCAGCCTTGCGATACTGGGGCAGCTCGGCTGCGTGGAAGAGGAGCGCGGCCGCGGCAACGGCTCCGCTGGGCTCAGGAACGAGGCGGGCAGTGGCGACGATGGCACGCATGGCTGCGCGAATCTCCGCCTCCGTCACCGTAACAATTCCATCGACAAAAGCCTGGATGTGGGCAAAGTTGCGGCGGCCGACGCTCTGCGTCCGCAGGCCGTCGGCAAGGGTGCGGCTGGTCAGCTCGGCCGGCCACTCCACAATGCGCCCGGCGCGAAAGCTCTCAGCGGTGTCGCCCGCCAGCTCCGGCTCCACGCCATAGACTCTGGCCTGCGGGCGTAACTGCTTGACGGCCGCTGCGACGCCGCTGAGCAGGCCGCCACCGGAGACAGGCGCAAGGACGAGGTCCACGTCCGGCAGGGATTCCACAATTTCAAGCCCGCAGGTGGCCTGCCCGGCGATGATCTGCTCGTCATCGTACGGCGGAATGACGACGTAGCCGTGCTGGCGGACGAGTTCTTCCGCTTTGGCGAGGCGCTCGCTGGAGGCTACGCCGACATCGACGACCTCCGCGCCGAGAGCCAGAGTGGCGGCGCGCTTGATGGCCGGTGCGTTCGACGGCATCACGATGACGGCTTTACACCCCGTCGACGAAGACCTGTCGCCGGGGACCCCGTACTTTGCGCCGACGGCACGCGCGGCGTAGGCCACGCCCTGCGCGTGGTTGCCGCTGGAGTAGGTGATAACTCCGCGGGCAATCTCTTCCGGCGTGAGCTGGAGAATCTTGTTGGCGGCGCCGCGGATTTTGAATGCGCCGATGGGTTGCAGGCTCTCCGCCTTCAGCCAGACGTCTCCGGCGACACCGGCGAATGGGGCACGGAGGAGAGGCGTCTTGATGGCGATGCCGGCGATGCGGGTGGCGGCGGCACGGATGGTGGCGGGGGAGACAAGGGACTCAGAGATGGCACTCATCACAATGCTTCTCCGGATAGGTGCTGCAAGCGGCTTGTGCATGCGTCGCCGCCCTTGCCGCACGGGAGGCGAAAAGGGCGGCGGCGCAAAACGGTATCAGATCTCCATGATGACCGGCAGAATCATGGGGCGCCGTCCGGTCGATTTCTGGATCAGGCGCTTCAGGTTCGCGCGAATCTTGTCCTTGACCATGCCGTAGTCCGATCGCTGCTCGC
>JAJYBT010000017.1 GCA_021778875.1 Acidobacteriota bacterium
GTGCGGGCGTTGGTGTGGGTGCGCTGGCCGCGTACCGGCAGGGAGCGACGGTGACGCGTGCCGCGGTAGCTCTGAATATCAATGAGGCGCTTGATGTGCATCGAGACGTCCTTGCGCAGGTCGCCTTCAACGCCTCCCTCGTCCTCAATTACCTGACGGATGCGGTTGACCTCTTCTTCGCCCAGATCCTGGATCTTCTTGAAGGCATCCACATTCGCCTTCTCCAGAATCTGCAGCGCGCGCGGATCGCCGATTCCGTAAATGTATGTGAGCGCGATCCGGGCCTGCTTGTTGCGGGGCAGATCGACGCCAGCAATACGTGCCATTCTCGGTCCTTATGCTGCTGCGGTTGTGTGCCTCCGGCCTTAACCGGCTCGCACGAGTTATGCGGTTGCTCCGGGGTTCATCGCTAGCCTTCACTCAAGCTAACTAGCCCCTGCCCTAGGGCGTAGGAGGTTCCCGCGGTTTGCCCTGGCGTTGCTTAGCCCTGGCGCTGCTTGTGCTTTGCGTTCTCGCAGATCACCCGAACCACCCCGCGGCGGTTGATGACCTTGCACTTCGCGCAAATCTTCTTTACGGATGCACGAACCTTCATCTGTTGCTGCCCTTCTCCGCGCATAGAAACGAGGCGCGGGTTATCAAGAAAATCAAAGCCTACTTGTAGCGGTACACAATCCGCCCGCGGTTCAGGTCGTAGGGGCTCAGCTCCACGGCCACGCGGTCGCCCGGCAGAATGCGGATAAAGTTCTTGCGCATCCTTCCCGATACATGGGTCAAAACCTCGTGATTGTTCTCGAGCTTGACCTTGAACATGGCATTGGGCAACGTCTCAATGACCGTTGCCATCACCTCAATCGCGTCTTCCTTCGACAAACTGTTTTCCACTCCTGCAGGCCACGCGTGCAGCCTGCCTGTTATCCGAGCCGTCTACTCGGTCAAAATCCTCGCGCCAGACTCCGTTACCGCGACGGTGTGCTCAAAATGAGCGCTCATGCTCCCGTCATCCGTTACCGCCGTCCAGCCATCCTTCAAAACCCGCACCTCGGGCTTGCCGATATTCACCATCGGCTCAATCGCAATCACCATGCCCGGCCGCAGCTTCATGCCGCGACCCGGCTCGCCAAAGTTCGGCACCTGCGGATCTTCATGCATGTTCGATCCGATGCCGTGCCCGACGAAATCCCGCACCACGGAAAAGCCTTCCGCTTCCACCACGCCCTGCACCGCGGCGCCGATATCCCCCAGCGTTGCCCCCGGCTTGACCACCGCAATGCCGGCACGCAGCGACTCTTCCGTTACCTTCAGCAGCCGCGCCGTGTCCGGTGCAAGCTTTTCGCCCACCGGAACCGTAATGGCAGCATCGCCAAAGTAGCCGTCAATAATCGCCCCGCAGTCGACGGAAACGATGTCCCCTTCCTTCAGGACCCGCTTCTTCGACGGAATGCCGTGCACCACTTCGCTGTTCACCGAGGTGCACAGCACGCAGGGATAGCCGTGATACCCCTTGAACGCAGGCTTGGCGCCCAGGGCGGCAATGCGCGCCTCGGCCACCTTTTCCAGATCGAGAGTCGTGGCGCCCGGCTTCACATGCTCGCGCACCAGTTCCAGCACCTCGCGAACCACCCGGCCCGCGCGGCGCATCTTCTCGATCTCGTCCTGCGACTTCAGAACTACAGCCACCCGATTAACCCTGCTCCCAGCGCCGTCCTGCACGCGCAAAAGACCGCCTGCCGGCCGCCCTACCTGCGCAGCCGCTCGACGGCAGCAACAATTCCGGACGCAATCGAGGCAATCGCCCCGCTCCCGTCCACTTCCGCAAAACGTCCCAGTTCCCTGTAATGCTCAACAACCGGCGCAGTCTGGGCCGAATAAGCGCGCATGCGCTCGGTAAAGACCTGCTCCGTATCATCCGCTCGCTGAGCGAGTTCTGCACCATCTACGTCGCAAAAACCCGCCTTCCGCGGCGGATTTGAGTAAATGTTGTAGATGCGCTGACAGACTGGACAGTTCCTGCGACCCGTAATACGGCGCAATAATTGATTATAGTCCACATGGATACTGACAGCAACCACCGGAAGCGACTCCGGACGTGCCGCCAGCCTGCCATCCAGCCAACTGGCCTGCGGCAGCGTCCGCGGAAAACCGTCCAGGATGTAGCCCCGGGCCGTGTCCGAATCCTGCAGGCGAATGGCCACCATCTCATTGACCAGCGAATCCGGGACCAAATCCCCGCGCTGCATTACTTCCTGTGCCACCTTGCCCAGCGCAGTTCCCTGCGCCACGTGCCCTCGCAGCAGGTCTCCCGTGGAGATCTGCGGAATACTCCACAACTTGACCAGCTCTTTGGCCTGAGTTCCTTTTCCGGCGCCGGGCGCCCCCAGCAAAAGAATGGGGCCGGGGACTGACGTGGTCACCGTATCCCGGCCATCTTCTACAGCAGTTGCAGATGACGACATTACCAGGTTTTCCTTCCGCGGATGCGACCGGAGCGCGGGGAAAAGCCATCATAATGACGCATGATCAGCTGCGATTCGATCTGGTTGATGGTGTCCATAGCTACACCCACTACAATCAGCAGCGAGGTGCCGCCAAAGTAGAAGTTGACCCCCAAACCATGTGTCGCCCAGGCCGGCAGACTCTCAAAAAACCGGCCGATGAGCCAAATCTTATCGAAGCGGATACCCGAAATCAGGAAGGTGGGCACCAGGGAAATTACGATCAAGTACAACGCGCCAACCAGCGTGATCCGGGTAAGAATGTCGTTGATGAAATCCGAAGTGCGCTTGCCGGGACGGATACCGGGGATGAAGGAGCCGGACTTGCGGAAGTTGTCCGCAATGTCATCGGGCTTCATGATGATCGACACGTAGAAGTACGCGAAGAAGATGATCCCCAGCATGTACAGGAACTCGTACCACGGGTAGCCGGGCTGCAGCGCCTGCATAATGGGTTCCAGGAAGCGGCTGTTCTGCACCCACTCCACCTGGCCGAACAGCAGCGGAGCCGACAGAATCGAGCTGGCAAAGATGACCGGCATCACGCCGCCGGAGTTCACCTTCAGCGGCAGATGGCTGGACTGCCCGCCCATCATGCGGCGGCCCACAATGCGCCGCGCACTCTGGATGGGAATCCGGCGCTCTGACCGCTCCACGAAGACAATGAAGGCAACCACGGCGATCATGCCCACCAGAAGAACGGCAATCGCCATAATCGTCAGCGATCCCCAGGCGTTGGTCTGCACCTTCTGCAGCAGATCGCCCACGCCGCGGGGCAGGCCCGCAACGATGCCCGCGAAGATCAGCAGGCTCATGCCGTTGCCGATGCCGCGATCGGTAATCTGCTCGCCCAGCCACATGATGAAGGCCGTGCCGGTCGTCAGCGTCAGAATGGTCATCAGGCTGAAGCCGATGCCCGGATTCAGCACCAGGCCCTGCCGGGTCAGAATGGCTGCAATGCCGATGGACTGCAGCGCGCCCAGAATCACCGTCAGGTAACGGGTCCACTGCGTGATCTTCCGGCGGCCCAGCTCGCCTTCCTTCTGGATCCGCGCCAGCGGCTCATACACCACCGTGAGCAGCTGGAAGATGATGGAGGCCGTGATGTAGGGCATGATGCCCAGGGCAAAGATCGTCATGCGGCGCAGGTTTCCGCCGCCAAACAGATCCATCAGGCCCAGGGCCGAGCCGCTCTGCTGGCTGAACAGCAGCTCAAGCTGATGCGTGTTTACGCCGGGCGTCGGAATGAACGCGCCCAGGCGGTACACGGCCAGAATACCCATCGTGAACAAAACCCGCTTGCGCAGGTCAGGAATCCGGAAGATATTGAGAAACTTCTCAAGCATGTGTGCGTATCCGCTTTACAGGCGGCTGCCGGTTTTGGCTTCCGGCTCTGCCGCCTTCGAATCTTTTGTACAGACCATCTTAGCCGGGAACTGCCCGCTCTGTCCTCTTAGACAGCCGCAGGCGCACCCACAACCACAGCCTTGCCGCCGGCCTTCTCAATCTTCTCCACCGCCGACTTGGAAAACTTGTGCGCGTGGATGGTCTTGGCCGAGGTCAGCTCGCCGGAGCCCAGAATCTTGATCAGCGCCTTCTTGCTCGAGACCAGGCCCAGCTTCTTGTAGTCGTCCAGGGCGATCTCCGCCACGTTCACTTCGGCGATGCGATCCAGGTTCAGCACGGTGTACTCGGTGCGGAAGATGTTGGTAAAGCCGCGCTTGGGCAAACGGCGATGCAGCGGCATCTGGCCGCCTTCAAAACCGCGCATCAGGCTGGAGCCCGAACGCGATCCCTGGCCCTTGTGGCCGCGGGTTGAGGTCTTGCCCATGCCGGAGCCCATACCCCGGCCTACGCGCTTGCGCCCGGTGTTGGCGTTCTTGGGCGCGCGCAGATTCGAAAGATTCTTAGCCATGTTTTCCTCGCTGTAGCGCCGGCAGCGACTGGCGCCGCCGACTCGCGTCTGTTGTGGTCCGCCCCAGGTGTTTCCTGCTCTGCCCGCCTTGTCACAGGCGGCAAAGCGAATCTCCGGGAGCGTCCGGTTCCTTGGAGCCCGCTCGACTGGATTAGTCTTCCAGGATGCGAACCAGGTGCGGAACTGTCTTCACCATGCCGCGCACGGACTCGTTGTCCACGCGCTCCACGATCTGGTTCAGCCGCGTAAAGCCCAGTCCCTTGATCACCAGCTTGTGCTTCACCGGCGTGGCAATGGCCGAGCGGTAGTACTGAATGCGAATCTTCTTCGTTTCGGCCATGATTAGAGCTCCTCTACCAGCTTGCCGCGGGTGCTCGCCACTTCGTTCCGGTCGCGCAGCTGCACCAGGGCATCGAACGTAGCCTTGATCACGTTATGCGGATTGGCGGTTCCCAGGCTCTTGGTCAGCACATTCTGCACGCCCGCCGAGGTCATCACCGCGCGCACTGCGCCGCCGGCGATCACGCCCGTACCTTCCGGCGCGGGCTTCAGCAGCACCTGGCCCGATCCGAAACGGCCCAGCACCTGATGGGGAATCGTGGTCTCGGTCAGGTTCACCTTCACCAGATTCTTCTTGGCCGACTCGATCCCCTTGCGAATCGCCTGGGGAACTTCCTTGGCCTTGCCCGAACCATAGCCCACCACGCCCGAAGCGGCGTCGCCCACCACCACCAGCGCGGCAAACGACATGTTCTTGCCGCCCTTGACCACCTTGGTCACGCGATTGATGGCCACCACCTGATCCTTCAGGTTGTACTGGTTGGCATCGAGTTTCTTCTTCAACATCGTCATTCTTTTCTGTCCTTCCGGGCCGCTTCGCGCTTCCCTGGAAAAGCCTTGTTCGTACCGGCCGAGCATCTCGACCAAAAAGTCAGCCGCACCGATGGTGCTTAGAACTCCAGGCCCGCCTCGCGCGCCGCATCTGCCAGCGCCTTGATGCGTCCGTGATAGAGGAAGCCGCCGCGATCAAAAACCACCTTCTTGATGCCCTTCCCCACAGCCTGCTCGGCGACCGCCTTGCCAATCTCCTTGGCTGCGGCCACGTTCCCGCCGGTCTTCAGCTTCAGCGACAGCGTGGAGGCCGAAGCCAGCGTTTCGCCCTTCTGGTCATCAATCAACTGCGCGTAAATGTGGTTCAGCGAGCGGTACACGTTCAGCCGCGGGCGCTCGGCCGTGCCGGAAAGCTTCTGGCGAATGCGGGCGTGAATGCGCTGGCGGATTGCGTTTCTCTTGGTCTGCGTAATCATCGGTCTCTCGTCCCTATCAGCGGAGCCGCCCTGCAGCCCCGTTCGGTTGTTATTCAGTGGTGCCGGAGCGGGGCAAACCGGCTCAGCCGGCTAGCCCCCGCGTTCCGCCTTTACTTCGAACCGGTCTTGCCGGCCTTCTTCTTCAGCTTCTCGTTCGAGTAGCGCACGCCCTTGTTCTTGTACGGGTCCGGCTTGCGCAGCGACCGCATGTCGGCGGCCACCTGGCCCACCTTCTGGCGGTCAATGCCGGAGATGGTCAGGTGCGTCTGCTTGGGGTCAATCGCTACATCAATGCCCGTGGGCAGCGGAAACTCGATGGGGTGGGAGTAGCCCAGGGTAAACACCACCGTGCCCTTGCCCTTCAGCTCGGCACGATAGCCGATGCCCACGATGTCCAGCTCCTTCGTCCAGCCCTTGGTCACGCCTTCAACGGCGTTGAAGACCAGTGCGCGGGTCAGGCCGTGCACCGCCGCGTGCTTGTCGCTCTCGCGCTGCACCAGCAGGTGGCCGTCCTTGGACTCCAGCGTGATGCCCTCGGCAACCAGCGCGGAAACCTTGCCCTTGGGTCCTTCCACCAGAACCGTATTGCCCTCAACCTTGTACTTCACGCCCGCCGGAAGCGGGATCGGCTTCTTTCCAATACGCGACATCGAATCAATCCTTTATTGGCTTGCGAGTCCCGAGGAGGCTCATGCCTCTCCGTTCCACTGCAGCCCTTGGGCGCCTGCGCCCGAAAACACAGCCCGGATATCCGGACCGGCAGCCTACCAGACTTCGCAGAGCACTTCTCCGCCCACGCCCTCGCGGCGCGCCTGGCGGCCCGTCATCACGCCCTTGGGCGTGGTCATGATCGAGATGCCCAGTCCACCCTGGACGCGCTTGATCTCGTCGCGGCCCACGTACACGCGGCAGCCGGGGCGCGAAACCCGCGCCAGATCGCGAATCGCCGCTTCCGCGCCGCCGTACTTCAGGTACACGCGCAGAATCTGCTTCCCGTCCTCTTCCTGGGTCTTGTAGTTCGAGATGTATCCCTCTTCCTTCAGAATACGGGCAATCTCGGTCTTCAGCTTGGAAGCCGGCACATCCAGCTTCTGGTGACGCGCCCGGATCGCATTCCGGATCCGCGCCAGAAAATCAGCAATGGGGTCGGTCAGACTCATTCCTTCTCCTTCATCCCCCGTTCGCCCGCCATAGCGGGAACCAGCGGGAATGTCTCAAAACAGCTTCTAGCCATCTGCTTTCGGCTTCCAACTCTTCGCCATCGGTGCTCTTCAACAACTGGCCTGAAGAGCCGGCAGCGCGTGGCTGGAAGCTGGCAGCGGTCGTTACCAGCTCGACTTGACGACGCCGGGGATCTCGCCCTTGAGCGCCAGTCCGCGGAAGCACAAACGGCAGATGCCGAACTTCCGCAGGAATGCCCGCGGGCGTCCGCAGAGCTTGCACCGGTTGTGCTTGCGGCAGCTGAACTTCGGCTTCCGCGCGTCCTTCACGCTTTTTGCAGTCGTTGCCATATATCCTCTTGTCCTTCCCGTCCGTTGGGCGGCCGTTATGCGCCCTGGCGGAAGGGCATTCCGAAGTGGCGCAGCAGCGCGCGCGCTCCGTTGTCGTCCTTGGCCGTGGTCACAATCGTGATGTTCATGCCCTTCAGCTTCTCCACCTTGGAGTAATCAATCTCCGGGAAGATCAGCTGATCGCGCAGGCCCAGCGTGTAGTTGCCGCGGCCATCAAAGCTCTTGGTGGAGACGCCGCGAAAATCGCGCACGCGCGGCAGCGCCGTCGAGATCAGTCGGTCCAGGAACTCGTAGGCCTTGTCGTTGCGCAGGGTCACCATGGCGCCAATCGACATGCCGGCGCGCACCTTGAAGGCCGCGATCGACTTCTTCGCCTTGGTCGTCACCGGCTTCTGGCCGGCAATCGCCGTCAGGTCCGCCACCAGCGGATCCAGCAGCTTGCTGTTCTGCGTCGCCTCGCCGAGGCCCATGTTCAGAACAATCTTCTCAAGCTTCGGAACCGCCATCGGGTTCTCGATGCCCAGCTCTTTCTTCAGGGCCTGCTTGATCTCTTTGTTGTACTTCTCTTTCAGCCTTGCCGCCATGTTGCTTGCTCTCTTTCTTCCGGTGCCCGGAGTGGCCCCGCTTGCCTGGGCCGTGTACCGCTGCGGAAGGGGTTTGCCGTTCCAGCCTCTGGCCGGAGCGGGCTCTGGGTCCCGTTACTTCTTGGTGGGCAGCGTCTGCCCGCACTTCTTGCAGATCCGAACCCGGGTATCGCCCTCGGTCTTGTAGCCCACGCGCGCCACACCGCAGTTCGGGCAAAGCAGCGCCACGTTGGACACGCTGATGGGCGACTCATGCTCCGCGATGCCGCCGCGCGTGTTCTGGCCCTGCTTGCTGGAGACCGTCTTCTTCACGACGCGCACGTGTTCCACCAGCACCGCGCCCTTGTCAGGCATGGCGCGCAGCACGCGACCCGTCTTGCCGCGGTCGGCGCCGGTAAGCACCTTGACCGTATCGTTGCGATGAATATGTAAACTCGGCATCTCTTCTCTCACTCCGGCCCTCTGCAGGCCGTGCTTGCCAGTGTCTGGCCCTTACACAACCTCGGGAGCCAGCGAAACAATCTTCAGGAACTTCTTCTCGCGCAGTTCGCGGGCCACGGGTCCGAAGACGCGGGTGCCCACGGGCTCGTTGGCTTCGTTAATCACCACCGCCGCGTTCTCGTCGAAGCGGATATAGGTGCCATCCCGGCGGCGATACTCCTTGCGCGTCCGGACGATGACCGCCTTCACCACCTTGCCCTTCTTCACGGTGCCATCCGGCGAGGCTTCCTTCACCGCGGCGGTAATCACATCGCCGAGGCCCGCCTTCTTGCCCAGTCCGCCACCCAGGGGCAGAATCATCTGCAGCTTGCGCGCGCCGGAGTTATCGGCCACCGCGAGCATGGTTCTCATTTGCACAGCCATGGAATCTTCTCCTTAACTCGCTCGCCTTACTTGGAAGCCGCAGCGTCGGCCTGGACCGTTGTATCTTCGATCTGGCTGAGCGACGAGCGCCGCACGATCTCTTCCAGAGACCACCGCTTCAGCTTGCTCAGCGGCCGGGTCTCCCGGATCCGCACCACATCTCCAACACGGGCCGAGTTCTGCTCGTCGTGCGCGTAGAACTTCTTCGAGCTGCGCACAATTCGCTTGTACTTCGGGTGTGCCTTGCGCATCTCCACTTCGACCACGATGGTCTTCTGCATCTTCGTTGAGACCACCTGGCCCACCTTCTCATTGCGCCGCGACGTTGCCGGCGCCTGTGCTGTTTCGGTTGTCGCCGTCATTTAGCGGGCTCCCTTCTTGCCTTTGGTCGCCGGGGCCGCGGCCGCGGCGTCCTGCTGCGCTCCGCGAATACCCAGCTCGCGCTCACGGGCCACGGTCTTGATCTGGGCGATCTCCTTGCGCAGCTGGCGAAGCTTCTTGACTCCGTCGTTTTGCCCCAGAGATACCTGGAAGCGCAGCCGGAACAGTTGCTCGGCGGCCGTCTTCTCGTGGCTCTGCAGCTCGGCATCGCTCAAATTGCGAATCTTATCGAGTTCCATCGTTTCTCTCCGTCGCTCTACTCGCCCCTGCCGGGGCTTGCGGCGCGTCCTTCTCTACTGGCCGGACTACTTGACCGCGGCCTCGGCCTTTTCCGCCACTCCCGGCCGCATCACAAACTTCGTGCGCAGCGGCAGCTTGTTCGACGCCAGACGCATGGCCTCTGCGGCAACCTCCGGCGCGACTCCCTCCATCTCGAAGAGAATCTTGCCCGGGCGCACCACCGCGACCCAGTGATCCAACGCGCCCTTGCCAGAGCCCATTCGGACTTCGGCCGGCTTCTTGGTAATCGGCTTGTCCGGGAACAGCCGCAGCCAGATCTTGCCACCACGCTTGATGAAGCGGGTCATGGCAATACGGCTCGCCTCGATCTGCCGGTCGGTAATGTAACCGCACTCCATGACCTTCAAACCGTACTCGCCAAACGAGAGGGACGAGCCGCGCCACGCCTTGCCGCGCATCTTGCCCTTCTGCTGCTTGCGATACTTCACCTTCTTTGGCATCAACATAACGAAAACCTCAAAAACCGAGTGGTCCGTTATCGGCTTTCCATCGCCGGCGACCGGTCACCGCTCCCGGCAACTCCGCCGCCCACCTGTCATCCGACGTCCGTCCTGAATTTCTTACGGCCGGAGAAACGGATCCGCGATCCGCTCTCGCCGGCCACAATCCCTTAAAACACCGACGTGCTTACCGGCGCAGACTGGCGGCGCTTCTGCTCATAGATATCGCCGCGATAGATCCAGGTCTTCACGCCGATCACGCCGTACGTGGTCTGCGCTTCAGCAAAGCCGTAGTCGATATCCGCACGCAGCGTGTGCAGCGGCAGCCGGCCCTGCAGGTACCACTCCGAGCGCGCGATTTCATTGCCGTTCAAGCGGCCCGAGACGCGCACCTTGATACCCTTGCAGCCAAACCGCAGCGCCGAGTCCACGCTCTTGCGCATGGCGCGGCGGAAGCTTACGCGCTTCTCCAGCTGCAGCGCGATGTTCTCGGCCACCAGCTGAGCATCCAGCTCCGGCTTGTTCACCTCGATGATGTCGATGAACACGTCACGGCTGGTGCGCTTGCCGAGCTCCGTCTTCAGCTTCTCGATCTCGGCGCCCTTGCGGCCGATCACGATACCCGGACGGGCCGTGCGAATCAAAAAGCGCAGCTTGTTGCCCGGCCGCTCAATCTCCACCGAGCTCACGCCCGCGGCCTTCAGCTTCTCGCGCAGCTCCGCCTTCAGCTTCACGTCCTCGACCAGGAGCTTGTCATAGTCGCGCTCCGAGAACCAGCGCGAACGCCAGGGCTTGTTCACTCCCAGCCGGAATCCGTAAGGATGGACTTTCTGTCCCATGCTATTTCCCTCAAACTTCCCTAGGCCTTCTTGCTGGCCTTCTTCTTGGTTGCCTTCGGCGCCGCTGCCGGTTCCTCAGCCTTGGTCACCAGGCTCTCGCCCGTCTCACGCTCGGCCACAGACACCACGATGTGCGCCAGCCTGCGCTGGTAGCGATACGCGCGGCCCATGGGAGCCGGGCGGATGCGCTTCATGCGTGGTCCGTCGTTGGCCAGCGCCTGCTTCACATACAGGTTGTCCACATCCAGATCGATGCCCTGCTCGCCGGCCACATACTTGGCGTTGTCCACCGCCGAGGTCAGCAGCTTGTGGATCACCGGTGCGATACGCTTCTTGGTGAAGGCCGCCGTCTCCAGCGCCTCCTGAACCCCCCGGCCCTTGATCAGGTCGAGCACCAGCCGCGCCTTCTGCGGCGACACGCGCTGAAACTTGGCCTCGGCCCGGAATTCCTTTGTCTCGACTGCCATTGGTATGCCTTCCTCAATCTCTTCGCGCCGGGGAGGGCTCCACCCTCTACAGCGCCGAATCTCGTACTACCGCGCCTTGGCGCCGGCTTCCGCAGCCTTGCCCGCGGTGTGGCCCTTGAACGTCCGCGTGGGAGCAAACTCGCCCAGCTTGTGCCCCACCATGTTCTCCGTCACGTACACCGGAACAAATTTCTTGCCGTTGTGCACGGCAATGGTGTGCCCCACGAACTCCGGAAAGATGGTCGAGCGCCGCGACCAGGTCTTCACCACTTTCTTGTCGTTGGCCTTGTTGAGCACCTCGAT
Organism: Acidobacteriota bacterium; assembly: GCA_021778875.1. The sequence continues at coordinate 11,407 of JAJYBT010000017.1, forward strand.
CTTGACGCTCAGGTGCTCGTCTACAAACGGACCCTTCTTCGTTGAACGTGCCATAAATCTTCCGCTCCTCTACTTCGCCCGGCGGCTGACGATAAAGGCGTCGGTCCGCTTGTTGTTGCGTGTCTTGTAGCCGCGCGTCGGCTGGCCCCACGGCGTCACCGGGTGACGGCCGCCCGAGGTCTTGCCCTCGCCGCCGCCATGCGGGTGGTCCACCGGGTTCATCGTTACGCCGCGGTTGGTCGGGCGGATGCCCTTCCAGCGATTGCGGCCGGCCTTGCCGACGGCCACGTTCTCGTGGTCCGTGTTGCCCACCTGTCCGATGGTCGCCATGCAGTCCGAAAGCACCTTGCGGGTTTCGCCGGAAGGCAGCT
>JAJYBT010000018.1:0-8896 GCA_021778875.1 Acidobacteriota bacterium
AATCGAAACGTTGGTCAGCAACTCTTTTTCCAGACGCTCGCGCAGGTTGCGGCTCGTCACATACTGGCCTTCGCGCCCCGCAAACGGCGAGTTGTTCACGCTGAACTGAATCGCAATCGTCGGCTCATCAATCACAATCAGCGGCAGCGGCGCCGGGTTCTCCACGCTCGTGATTGTCTCGCCAATCGTAAGGCCTTCCACGCCGGCCACAGCCACAATGTCGCCCATCGTGGTCTCAGTCGTCTCCGTGCGCTTGAGCCCGCTGAAGGTGAACAGCTTCGTAATGCGCGTCTTCTGCAGCGAGCCGTCGCGCTTGGAGATGGTCACGTCGTCGCCCGCGTGCAGCGTGCCCTGAAACACCCGGCAGATGGCGATGCGGCCGAAGTAGTCCGAGTAGTCGAGATTCGTGACCAGAATCTGCAGCGTGCCTTCTGCATCGCCCGTGGCCGCGGGAATCGTGGAAACAATTGTCTCAAACAGCGGCTGCAGGTCCACGCCCGGCGTGGCCAGATCCGTGGTCGCCGTGCCCGCCTTGGCCACCGCGTAGAGCACCGGAAAATCCAGTTGCGACTCGTCCGCATCAAGGTCGATGAACAGGTCATAGACTTCGTTCAACACTTCCTGCGGCCGCGCGTCTGGGCGGTCAATCTTGTTGATCACGACGATAGGCGGCAGCTTCGCCTCCAGCGCCTTGGCCAGCACATAGCGCGTCTGTGGCAGCGGGCCCTCGGCCGCATCCACCAGCAGCATCACGCCGTCCACCATCTCCAGCGCCCGCTCCACCTCGCCGCCAAAATCGGCGTGGCCCGGCGTATCCACAATGTTGATCTTGCCGCCGGCATAGTTGATAGCCGTGTTCTTCGCCAGAATCGTAATGCCGCGCTCCCGCTCCAGCTCGTTCGAGTCCATCACCCGCTCGGCCACCTGCTCATTGGCGCGGAAGGTGCCGGCCTGCCGCAGCATGGCGTCAACAAGGGTGGTCTTGCCGTGGTCAACATGGGCGATGATGGCGATATTGCGTATCGTCTGGCTCACAGGTGCGAATTTCCTTTGTGGGTGCGGCCCAAAGGCCGTCAGATTGGTGTGTGAAAATCAGGTGAATCACCGCACACTGCGGCATCTTCTATTTTAGCAGCAAGGCGGAGAAAGTGCCTTCTGTGGGGCAATTGGCCAGTCGACGTCCGGCAAAAACCACGCTCTGCGCAGGACCCGCCCAACGCCACTTCCACACCCGGGCTTCGTCAAGTACACTTCTCCGCAAATGAGAATCGCCGCTCTCAACCGCCTGATTCCTGCCTTCCTCTTCGCCTGCACGCTCGCGCTGCTTGTCTTCGCCGCACCGCAGCCCGCCCATGCGCAAGCCAAAACCAACCACCTCCTCATCTACTCCATCGATGTCGAGGGCGGCCAGGCCACGCTGCTCGTTGCCCCATCCGGCGGCTCGCTCCTTGTCGACACCGGCTGGGGCGGCAACAACGGCCGCGACGCCGACCGCATCCTTGCCGCCATGCACGATGCCGGCATCACCAGGATCGACCACGTCCTCATCACCCACTTCCACACCGACCACGTCGGCGGCGTGCCCAACCTCGTTCAGCGCATCCCCATCGGCGAGTTCCTCGACCACGGCGAAAACCGCGAAGACTCCGACATCACGCGCCGCGACTACGCCGCCTATCTCAAAGCCATCCAGGGCAAGCCGCGCCGCATCGTCCATCCCGGCGACACCATCTCCATCCCCGGCCTCAGCACCATCGTCCTCGCAGCCGACGGCGAGCACATCACGCAGGTTCCCGGAATCAAGCCCGTGCCCAACCCCTGGTGCGCCGCCGAGCCCCAGTGGCCCGTGGACGACAGCGAAAACGCCCGCTCTTCCGGAATCCTGGTACGCTTCGGCAGCTTCCGCTTTCTCGATCTCGGCGACCTGACCAAGGCAAAGGAAATCGCCCTCGTCTGCCCCAGCAACCCCATCGGCACCGTTGATTTGTATCTCGTGGACCATCACGGCATGAACCTCTCCAACGCGCGCGCCCTCGTGGACGCGATTCACCCCCGCGTCGCCATCATGAACAACGGCGCGCACAAAGCGGGCAGCCCCGGGGCTTGGCAGACCGTGCATGACAGCCCCGGCCTCGCAGACATGTGGATGCTGCACACCGCCGAGGGCTCCGACGCCGCGCACAACAGCCCCGCGCCGTTCATCGCCAATCTCAAAGGCGGCAGCGACGGCGCGTACCTCAAGGTCGTCGCATCCGCCGACGGCAACTTCTCCGTCACCAACACGCGCACCGGCCAGACAAAGCAGTACCCTGCAAAATAGCGCCCCAGCATCCGATTCACGCGGATAGGACATGCTTACCAGGCCACAATCGAGCACAGGCATTGTGTCAGGGCACGACTTCAGTCGTGCCGCATCCGCCGCCTCGTCAACACGGGCTTCAGCCCCTGAGGGAACAGCTTCCCTGCCGAACAAACTATGCAGAACCTCAACACGCCACTGAGCTTTACAATGGCAAGCGCAACCGGAGCCCGCAAACCGGCGCTTCGAAACCGGAGGAAACATTCATGTCCATTTCACGGCGGGAATTTATGAGCGGATTAGCGGCAACCGGCGCACTGGCGTCCACAGCGCGCGTGGCTCATGCCAGCGCAAGCTGCCCATTCCGCGTAGCCGTCATCAATGACGAAATCACCCAGGACTTTGACCACGCCTGCTACGTGGCCGCGCACGACTTCGGCCTGCAGTGGATCGAGCTGCGCGGCATGTGGAACAAGAACATCACCGATCTCGACGCAGCCGACCTCACGCGCTCGCTCGCCATTCTCAAGAAATACAGCCTGCGCGTGACGGACATTGCCAGCCCGCTCTTCAAGACCGACTGGCCCGGCGCGCCCATCTCAAAGCAGAGCGAGCGCCGCGATAATTTCCACGCCGACTTCGACTTCAAGGCGCAGGACGCACTGCTCGACCACAGCATTGAACTGGCCAAGACCTTCAGCACAGACCGCGTGCGCTGCTTTGACTTCTGGCGCCTCGACGACCAGAAGCCCTATCGCGCTGCAATCAACGACAAGCTGCGCCAGGCCGCGCAACGCTGCGCCAAACACAACATCATCCTGCTGCTTGAAAACGAAATGTCCTGCAACACGGCAACCGCAGAGGAGTCCGTTGCCACGCTCGCTGCCGTGCCTGAAACCAACTTCATGCTCAACTGGGACCCCGGCAACGCCGCTACCTTCCCCAACAGCAAGCCCTTTCCTGACGGTTACAACCTGCTGCCCAATCACCGCATCGGCCACTGCCACGCTAAGAGCGTGATTCGCCATCCCGACGGCAAATGGGAGTGGGCCGCTGTCGGCACGGGCGTCGTGGACTGGGCCGCGCAACTCCGCGCCCTCCAGCACGACGGCTACCACTACGCCGTGAGCCTTGAAACGCATTGGCGCGGAGCCGGCACGCCCGAAGCCTCCACCCGCATCAGCATGAAGGGGCTCAAAGAAGCCCTCGCCAAAGCCGGAACAGGCTGCTGAACGTGGGTTTGGCACTCAGCAGATAAGCCTCAAAGAAGTGTCCCGCGGCCACCGGCTTGAATGCTATTCAGAAGAGCCGCCCATTCCTGGGGTGCAATTGGCGAACGCGGAACACGGGCGCGGTTCAGCTTGTAAAGGGCTTTCTTCAGTCCGCGCAAGGGCTTGTCTTCTTTGACGAACGGGATAAGACGTTTGGCGGCTTGCGCAATGGACGCGCGAAGTTCGTGAAACGAAGCGCCATCCTCTGGCCGAAATTGCGCCCAGCCAATCGAGTGCACAAAACCCGCTGCTCCAAACGTGTCAGAGCGCAGAACATCTTCAACGAAAACTCGGATCGGACCGGAAAACTCATGGAGTGCATTATGAAATGCCACAATGCCCTCTGGCACTACGTGGCGCGAAAAGCCATCGAAATCCGACTTCGCCCCTTGGTAGCTATGGTCGCCATCAATCCACAAAAAACGGATAGGACGACTCCAGGAGGAGGCTATGTCGCTCGAGTAGGCACGATGCACCTCCACCATGTCTGACACGCCAGCGACCCGAAGGTTATTCAAGAATTCCTCGTAAGACGAGGCATTGGGTGCCGCTCGATGGGCTTTCAGTTCAGAAGAATTGAAGTTGTGCGGGTCGATGGCGACAATCGGACCGAGGCCATAGTGCGCGGCCACCTTGGCCAGCATAACCGTGGATTTTCCCTTGAAGCTGCCGATTTCAACAATACCCCCACCCGGTGGTGCGCAGGCCGCTGCCATTCCCAGGAAGCGGGCTTCCTGTTCAAGCAGAAATCCGGGAATTTCTCGAACTGATTCCCAAGCCGAGTCGAGGACAGAATCGAGATCGTGCGGCACTTCCATCATCGCCAATGCCATCTCCCTGTTACGCATGATAGACGCTGTCGGGATCGAGCTTGGCCGGAGTAATTCAAAACGACCGCGAGGAAGGTCGAGGGAAACAGGCCCGCTTGCATCGTGTCAATCAGCAAAGCCTTCCAGCTATTACGCCTTCCGCGTCCGCCGGTGCAGCTCTTCCAGCGCATCGCACGCAGCCTTCACGCCGTCTTCGCCGCGCAGCCGCTCGGCCACGCTCTGTGCGTGCTGCGCAAAACCCGGCTCGTCCAGCATCGCCCGCAGCGTGCGCGCCACGCGCTCCGGCTTGTAGCCGGATTTTTGAATCACCTGCGCCACGCCCAGCCGCTGCATGCGCCGCGCGTTGTCCGGCTGGTCATGCGAGTAGGGCATGATCAGCATCGGCCTGCCCGCGCGCAGGCACTGCGCCGTCGTCCCCACGCCGCCCTGATGCACCACCAGCGCCGCCCGCGAAAACAGCTTCGAGTAAGGCGCGTACTCCGCCACGCAAATTGAGTCCGGCAGCTTCTGATGCGGCCGGTTGCGCGGGTCCGTGCCAATCAGCAGCACCGCGCGAATCCCCAGCTCCATCGCTGCCTTTGCCGACACCTCGTAGAAATCCCCCGCAGCCAGCACCGCCGCCGACCCCAGCGTGAACACCACCGGCGCAGCGCCCGCATTCATGAACTCTTCCAGATGCGCAGGCAGCGCCGCATTGCCCGCGTCCGCGTCATAAAAGCAGAAGCCCGCGATCAGCGTGTGCTGCGGCCAGTCCTTCTGCTCGTCGCCCAGCACGTGCGAGAAAAGCGCCAGCACCAGATGCGGCGAGTGCTTCGCGTCAAACAGCGGATTCGCGCCCCTTGGCAAGCCCAGTTCCCGGCGCAGCTCATAGATGGGCTGCGGCCACTTGCGGCTCACAAACCGCGCCAGCCGCTTCATCACCTGCCCCATGCCCGCCAGCCTGTCCGCCCGCGCAAGCTGCGGAAACGGCGGCAGCACCGGCGGATCATACGCTGAGAAGAACGACAACGGCGCCAGCACATAACTCGCCCACGGAATCTTCGCTTCCTCCGCCACCACCGGCCCGGCATAGTTCAGCTCGCCCAGCAGCAGCAGGTCCGCGCGCGCAGGCTTGGTGGCAGCATCCAGCAGGTCGGTGTAGGTCTCGCGTAGCGCGGGAAAGAGAAAATTGCGCAGCCCATGCTCGGTGCCATGCTTCACGTCGTAGACCATCTCGACAAGAATCGAGTTCGTCGGATCAATGTCCGGCCGCACAGCGTGAAACTCCAACCCCAGCGGCGCAATCTTCGGCGCGTAGACCGCGGGCAGCGCCATCACCGGCACATGCCCCCGCCGCCTCAGTTCAAGAGCAATGGCGATCAGCGGATTGATGTCGCCGTAGGTCCCGATGTTCGACAGAACAATGCGCACAAGTGGGTCCGTAGTTCGGAATGGTGACGCATCGATAAGAGTAATGCATGAAGAAGACGCAGATCAGCTTCAGCCTCATTTAATCTTGCCGCAGCGATAATGGCATCAGGGAGACGAGCCCCATGCGCGTGCTGCTGGTGGAAGACGAAGTTCGCCTCGCGGACAACCTGGCCGCCGCCCTGCGCGACGGTCCCGGCTTTGCCGTGGACTGGGCCGCCGACGGCGAGGCCGGCGACGACTACGCGCGCAGCGCCGTCTATGACCTCGTCATCCTCGACCTGATGCTGCCCAGACTCGATGGCCTCGGCCTGCTGCGCCGCCTGCGCGCGCGCCATGACGCGACGCCCGTGCTCATCCTCACCGCGAAAGAAGGCAAGAACTCCATCATCGAGCTGCTCAACGCCGGGGCCGACGACTACCTGGCCAAGCCCTTCGACCTCGGCGAACTCCTCGCGCGCGCCAAGGCCCTCATCCGCCGCGGCAAGGGCGCGGCCCATCCCACGCTCAACGCCCTCGGCCTCACCGTCAACACGCTGGAGCAGACCGTCCACCGCGCGGGCGTGCTCGTTGACCTATCGCCCACCGAGTACCGCATCCTCGAATACCTCATCCATCACCCGCGCAAAATCGTCAGCAAGCGCGAGCTGCTCGAGCACCTCTACGACTACAACTGGGAGCACCACTCCAACGTGATCGAGGCGCACGTCTCCAACCTGCGCAAGAAGCTGGACGCTGCCCAGCCCGACGCCGAGCCCGTGATTGAAACCATGCGCGGCCGCGGCTACCGTCTCGCCGCTGAATCGGAAACCGGGCTAAACCAATGAGACTTCCGTTCCAGTCAAAGTCGATTGCCTTCCGCCTCATCTCTGCCGTGCTGCTCGTTGAGCTGGTCTCTTCCGTGCTCGTCGTCTTTCTCTCTCTGGGATACGAGCGCCACGTCCACTTCCGCGCCTTCGACGTCATGCTGCGCGGACGCGCCGACTCCGTACTCGGAGCCGTGCAGGACGCCGAGGATGCCGCCGACAACGTCATGCTCGACCAGCGCGACCTGCATCTGCCCGCCGAAGACATCTATGAGGTCTACGACGCCCATGGCCGCCTGCTTGGCCGCTCGCCCAACTGGCAGGGCTCCGGCGGACCCTCCACGCCAGAGCACGACGGCTTCCTGCGCCTCACCGTCAATCAACGCCGATTCCGCGCCCTCCGCTTGCACGGCTCGCGCATCGTGGACCCCGCCGAGCCCGGCGGCGGCACCCTTCGCCAGGTCACCATCGTCTACGGCGCGCCCGTCGAGCACGTCTGGCATGCCATTCGCGGCGCTGTCGAGTTCTACGCCGCGGGCAGTCTGCTGCTGCTTGTCGTCACCGGACCGCTCATCGCCTGGCTGCTCCATCGCGGACTGCTGCCCCTGCGCCAGTTGGCCGCGCTCGCCTCCAACGTCACCGCGGACGCCATGCAGTTCAACCCGCCCGCCAGCGCGCGCACCACCCCCGAACTGGCTCCGCTCACCCACGCCCTTGAAAGCGCCCTGCAGCGCCTCGAGCGCGCATTCGTCCAGCAGCGCACCTTCGTCTCCGATGCTGCGCACGAGTTGAAAACCGCCGTCGCCGTCGTCAAGTCCTCTCTGCAACTGCTGGGCCTCCGCGAGCGCACCGCCGCCGAATATCACGCCGGCCTTGAGCGCTGCCTCGCCGACTCCGAGCGCCTCGAAGACCTTGTCGCCAAAATGCTCACCCTCGCCCGCACTGAAGACAGCGCGCCTCTTCCCGGCACGCCGCCCGCCTGTGACATCGCCGCCTGCATCCGGCGCACCGTCGCGCAGCTAGCCACCGTCGCCGAGCTGCGCGGCGTGCATGTTGCCTTCGTGCCGCCACCCAGCGCAGTCCATGTCCCCCTCGCCACCGACGACTGCCTGCTCGTCGTCTCCAACCTGCTGCTCAACGCCCTCCAGCACAGCCCGCGCGCGTCCACCGTCGAACTGCGCCTCACCGCGCAGAACGAAGCCCTCGAGCTCTCCGTCGAAGACCACGGCGAAGGCATCAACCCCGGCGCATTGCCTCACGTCTATGAGCGCTTCTATCGCGGCGACCCCTCGCGCGCCCGCTCCACCGGCGGCGCCGGACTCGGCCTCGCCATCTGCAAAGCCGTCATTGAGCGCGCCGGCGGAGACATCGCACTCGCCAGCGAGGTCGGCAAAGGCACCACCGTCACCGTGCGCCTGCCCGCCGCCCATGAATCCACCGCAGATTCCGCCTGATCTTCAGCATCCCTTAACCCTGCAGTGGAACAATACTTGCGCCGGCGATTCGCATTCCATCGCCGAGTCCAAGCGCGGAGCCAACCATGCACATCTCTCGCAGCCTTCGTCTTTTCGCGCGGCCACTTTTCGCCGCCGCCCTGTTCTGCGGCCTCTTTGCCGCCAACCACACGGCCGCCGCGCAGCAGCAGCCCTACCGCATCCTCGACCACTGGAAGCTCGCCGACGCTGGCTGGTGGGACTACCTCCTCGTCGATTCCCCCGCGCATCGCCTCTACCTCACCCGCGGCGACCATGTTGACGTCCTCGACACCCGGACCGGCAAGCTCGTAGGCTCCATCGGCGGCCTGCACGGCACCCACGGCGTCGCGCTGGATACCGCCGGCAAAATCGGCTTCATCTCCGACGGCGGCGGCAACGCGGTCGTCGCCTTTGACCGCGCCACCCTCGCCACCGTCGCCACCATCCCCGCCGGAACCAACCCCGACGGCATCGTCTTCGAGCCCGCCACACAAACCGTCTGGGCCTTCAACGGCCGCAGCAAGGACGCCACCGTCATCGACGCCGCCACGCACAAGGTGCTCGCCACCATCGCCCTGCCCGGCAAGCCCGAGTTCCCCGCCGTCGATGGCAAGGGCACCGTCTATGACAACATCGAGGACAAGAGCGAAATCGTCCGCCTTGACGCCCACACCCGTACGCTCACCGCCACCTGGCCCGCCGGCTGCGACTCGCCCTCCGGCCTGGCCTTTGACGTCCCCGGCCACCGCCTCTTCCCCGTCTGCGACGGCAAAAAGATGTCTGTGATTGATTCCAACACCGGCAAGCT
>JAJYBT010000018.1:8906-11634 GCA_021778875.1 Acidobacteriota bacterium
GCTGGAGCGCCAAACACAAGCTGGCCTTTGCCTCGGCAGGCGAGGGCGTTCTCTCCGTAATCGACGCCGCCAACCCCGCCTATCCCACCATCCAGACGCTGCCCACCCAGCGCGGCGCGCGCACCATGGCCTATGACCCCGCCACCGACCGCATCTACCTGGTCACAGCGGACTTCGGCCCCCGCCCCGCACCCACACCCGAGAACCCGCGCCCCCGCCCCGCCATGATCCCCGGCAGCTTCACCGTAATCGTCGTCGGCCGCTAAGATAAGACGCCGCCATCGCGCGTAACCCCAGGTCTCAAAAGCGAGGCCTGGGGCACCCGGCAACTGCCACCAAGGGATATCGGCATGAATCTGAAGAGTATGCAAAGGTGGGCATCATTCCTTGCCCTTGTGATTCTCGGAGCGATCCTTTGGTATGGGAGTGCGCCTGGCAAAATCCTGATGGGAGCCGCTTACCTCGTCTCGGCAGCGTTCCTTGCCTCCTTTTGCCTGTTTAATGTGCTCACCGTAAAAACTCGGTTGAAGAGAAGCCCTCTTTCCCAATCGATGTGGCTTCTTCAAACAAGAGCACAGGTCATGCTGTTTGTCGCCTGGCAACTGGCAATCACGGGGCTTCTTAACATTTGGTCAACCGACACTTCTCGACTCCTCAGCATTTTCTTGCTGAGCAACGGCTTAGCTGCTCTCTGTATTTTTACCTGGGACCGATTGATCTCCATTGCAGATAACCCGAGTCAGGATGGTGGGGCCAAGTCACTGAGTAGCCTTGGGCGGCGGAGATCGCGACGTCTCTTCTTCTGGGCGTTCTTTGTATATCCATTGAGCTCCCTTGTGGTTGCAGGCGTAATGCTCTTCGTGAAAGGAGGGGTTTACCCGCCCCTGTTCCATCCCCCTCAGCTTTGCCTGCTTCTTGATGCCTTTTTCTCAATGGGGGCCGCAGGGTTGATATTTCAGCGCTATCGCGGAGTATCAGGGAACCAAATCCACAAGACTGCGTTCATCCTCATAGCGCTACTGGTCGTTGGCATAGCGACAGTATCCCAATTGTTTGTGCGGTGGAATCCATACAGCAACCTGCTCTCCATGGTCATTTTGCTGTGTACCGCGTCGTGTGCCTACTGGTTGTGGAAGGCAAGTAACAGCAGTTTGCCTGGACCGGCTTAGCTGGCATGGATGTTGCCCCAAACAACCCAGACCCGAACAACCCCGCCATGATCCCCGGCAGCTTCACCGTAATCGTCGTCGGCCGCTAAGATAAGACGCCGCCATCTTGCGTGATCCCAGGTCTCCCACGCGAGACCTGGGATCACTCCCCCGAAAACCATCGGTCCCTCTCACTGCCTGAGCGAGCAAAGACTATCAATTGTTGCAGTTTCATCGATTGCACAGCTTCACTACCATGACATAAGGCGCATGTATCAAGGCGCGACTTGTTACTGCGAGTGAAAGAGGTAACGCCATGTCCAGACTGTGCATACTTTTCGCAGCGGCTCTGCTTTTCGTTCCCATGGCTCTCTGCCAACAGGAAGGGACGACTCCAGAAGCCTATACCGGGGTGGCTCTTGGAACCGGCGGTTCGGTGGGCGGCTCGGCGATTCCGTTCGATCTCCGCATCAGTCGCTTCACAACGGATGAAGACGTGCTCCAGCTTGCGCAGCTTCTCAAGGAGAAAGGACAGGACGCGCTGCGAAGGGAACTCGAGAAACGCGATGTCGGTCGAATCAACCGGGTTGGATCCACAGGCAACCAGATTGCAATAGCCCGTAAGTTCAAGCAGGGGAATCAGACCATCATCAGAGTTTTCACGGCGCGCAACATGTCGTTCTTCGAACTGCGCCAAGGCGGCCGCTCGGTAGATTACCCCTTTGGATTTCTGCAGCTTACGCTGGATGAAAACGGCAAGGGGGTGGGACAATTCATCACGGCGGCGAAGATCAGCTTCAACAAGAAGCAAGGCAAGTATGAAATGGAGAGCTATGGCAATCAGTACGTCAAAGCCACGAATGTCCGCCCGATGAAATAAGCGACGCTCCGGCAGGTGACTGTAGACGGTCAACACGTGGCCACGCCCGCGCCCCTGAAGGGGGTGGGACTTCAGTCCCACCCTCCGTCAAGCCTCGCGCCCCATTGCCCCGCCTCCATCCCCCTCATTCCACTGCGCAAACACCTTGCCCCTCTTTTGCAGAGAATTTCCCTCCCCACATGCACAATGAATCTATGCCGGCCCACCGCCCAACCCGATCAGTCAGCAATGCCCCCGGTCTAATCTGTCGGACATCCGCCCGGTCCGCACCCCCCCCGCACCCCCCCTCCCCCCTTATTTATTTTCGTTTTCCACAAAATCCTTGCAGATCATTTTGTCCCGCACTTCGACCAGGGGGTTGCCCCACCCTCTTCGACGAGCCTGTGCCTCCCAGCCCGCATTGGACTGACGCGCCAGCCACCTCCACCGAGCGGTATCATGGAGTCGCAATCTCACCGGCCCGCGCACGGCCCGTCAAGGAGTGAATCCCATCAGCGACAAGAATCCACCCACCCCCCGTCACGGGCGCCGCGACTTCCTTAAAGCCGGCAGCGCCGTCACCGCCGCGCTGCTCACGCCCTCAGCCTTCGCAACCGCGCCCAGCAGGACAATGCCCACGTTGCCGTCGAATCCCAAAACCCAGGCCGCCATGCCCACGCGCAACCTCGGCAAAACCGGCTACATGGTCGGTATCTTCTCG
>JAJYBT010000019.1 GCA_021778875.1 Acidobacteriota bacterium
CCGTTTCGATATGCAGATTGAGAATCTGGAAGCCCGACAGCACTCCGCCGGCGGGCGCTTCGCCCGCCACCACAACCGACTCTCCGTTCAGGCTCACGTCCTGCGCCGCACGCAGGGGTTCCACCGCATTCGCCACAGAGAGCGGCAGGCTCGACAGGGTTTGGCCATTCATCTCCGCCTGGGCATCCGGCTCCAGAAGGCTCACGTAGATGCGGTCGGCAGGGTGTTCGCGACGAGCCTGCGCCATGGTTGTTTCCAGGTCGGCGGAGCGGCTCGTGAACCGGGGCGGGTCCAGGGCGCGGTCCAGTGTGCCAGCGTCTGAAACCAGGAGGCGCAATCTGCCTTCGCCCAGACGAGCCGGCAGGGTAATGGGGATGCGAACATTGCGTGCCGGCTGCTGCCAGGGGTGCAGCGTCGCCTCCACCACCACCGTGTCGCCTGCATGGACGAGATTGCTCGAAATCAGCCGTGCCGCTTCCAGGTCCACCTGCACGTTGCGCTGCACGGCCTCAATGCGCAGATTGATGGAGCGCACGGCCCCCTGGCGGGTTGCATTCGAGTAAAGCCGCGAGAAGCGCTCGCCGGTCTGCATCGCGGCAGCCAGCGGCGCTGGCACGTTATCCCCGCTCGGAGCCCACAGGTCGAGGGGCGACGGTGGATAGCCATCAACGTCAATGTCGCCGATTACGTGGTAGCTGACCTTTGCGGTGCTCTCGTTGGTCTCAAGCAGCGTGTTGTAGACGGCCACCATCAGCGCCTGCGGCGTAAGGGAAGGCAGATCCAGGACCTCAATGTTGAGCTTTCGTTCCTTGCCTGCCCCGTTCACCTCAATGTGCACCGGAATCATCCGGGCCTTTGCGCCTAGAATCCCTCGGATGGCCGCGTCGCGGTCCTGGGTAAAGGCCCCGATCACTTCACCGGTGTTGACGATCTTGAAGGCGTTCAGAGGCGAGGCCAGGGTGGCCACCACGTCCGCGGTGGTCATGGGCAACGAAACGGGCCCCGCCTGCAGAATGGGGTGGCCGCAGGCAAGCAGTTGCTTCGGGTCAATATATGTGACCGTGCAGGTGGCTGAAATTTCCAGGTCGCCGCGCACCAGTTGCGCGCTCACGGCCGAGCCGGGCTCAACACCTGCAATGGCCTTTGCCATTGCGCCGGGCTGCGGCAAAGAGGAGCCGCTGCCGCCGGCTGCCACCGTCTCGAGCCCCGTTCCTGCCACCTGCTTTTGCCACAGATGAATCGCCTCGGGCCGGAATCCGCTCATCACCAGCGGCGTTTCCATGGCCTGGAAGGTCATGCCCCCTGCTGTCAGGCCATCGCCCTCGTCCGCAGATGCTGTCCGGCTCTGTGCCGCGTCAACGGGCAGGTCGCGCACCTCCAGCATCTGTTCGATGGGCGTGATGCCTGCAATCGGGTCCTTGCTGAACTGGCCGATGCGGTAGGAAAGCGAACCCAGCAGCTTGTTGCCGATGTAGACCGGACTCCCGCTCATGCCGGCAACGACGCCGGTGTACTCGGGTTTGGCGCCGTGAAGCTGCGCCAGAATCATGTCGTGGCCAGGGCCGCGCGCTCCGCGCAACACGCCAAGAATTTCCACTGCCATAGGCTCGGGTTTGGAGCCGGTGAAGACCGTCCACGCAGTACCGGTAAGGCCGCGATGCACCTGGCTGAGTGGATAGAATCCCCCACTGGACGGCGGCGGCGCGGCAGGTAAGCCCTCATTCTGGGCTGGCAGCAGCACTGGCGACAAGAGCGCGCCGAGTGCCAGGGCAAGGGCGGCCGTGCGGGACGAGGTTTCCTTTGGGGGCAGTCTCACGTCTATAAGAGTACAACCGGGGGCGTGGCCGCTCCGAGAGCCCGCCCGGCGGGTCGCTGCGTTCGACGCCGGTGCGCGGCGCTGTGTGCGGTCACTGTGATGCGCCGGTTGCTGTTCGCTTAGGGTCATCCCTTATGCTGATTGAGCACAGAGGTTGCCATGTCCACGATGCGTCTCTACCCATCCCCTAGTCGCCGCCTTCCATTTGCGTTGCTGTGTCTCCTGTTGATGGCGATGGCGAGTGCGCCGCTGAGCCGGGCCCAGACCCCGCCCCAGACCCCACAGCAGCCTCAAACCCCGCCGCCGCAGCAGACCCAGCCACAGCAGCCGCAGAAGCCCGACCAGACGGCTCCTGAAGCAGGCGGCCCGGCCGGCGACACCGGCGCGATTGCTCTGCCGAAGAAGAAGGACAAATCGGCTGAGGCGCCTGCGCCTGCGCCTGCCGCGCCCGTTGTCAAGAATCCCCCGGAGCTGAGTAATTATTCCCTGCGCGTGGATGTTCCCGAAGTGACCGTGGATGTGGGCGTGCTGTTGGAAAAGACGGGCCAGTTTGTGCCGAACCTGAAGCCTGCCAATTTCCGCGTCTATGAGAACGGCGTGGAGCAGAAAGTGATTGGCTTCAAGCGCGTTGAGGCGCCCGTCACGGCGCTGCTGCTGTGCGAGTTTGCCTCAACCAACTACTACTTCATCTACGACATGCAGAATGCTGCATGGACCTTTGCGCAGCAGTTGCGTCCCCAGGACTACGTGGCCCTGATGACATTCGACATGCGCACGCGAATCGTGACCGACTTTACGCAGGACAAGAACCAGCTCTACAACGCGATTAATACGTTGATGATTCCCGGCTTTGACGAGCGCAACCTGTTTGACGCGCTGTATGAAGCGGAAGACCGGCTCACGCGAATTGAAGGCCGCAAGTACATCATTCTCATCGCTTCAGGGCGCGACACCTTCTCAAGAATCACTCTCGACAAAATCCTGCAGAAGGTGAAGGCTACGCCAGATATCACCATCTTCAGCATCTCCACCGGCGGGGCCCTGCGCGCCATGACGGAGGGCGGCCCGGGCTTCCGCAATCAATTGCGGGATCTGGATTATCTGCAGGCAGACAACCAGATGAAGACCTTTGCCAAGCTGACCGGCGGAATGTGGTTCGAGCCGCGATTCGTAGCAGAAATGCCGGACGTCTTCTCCGCAATCAATCAGGCCATTCGTTCAAAGTATCAACTGGTCTATCGGCCCACGGATGCGAAGCAGGATGGCACTTATCGCAAGCTCCGCGTTGAACTGGTGGACGACGAAGGACACCAGTTGCGCATGCAGGACGAGAAGCACAAGCCATTGAAATATGACATTATTGCGCGCGACGGCTACCGTGCCCGCCAGGAGGTAGAGTAGCGGGAGGCATCGGTTTGGGAAGCCGGCGACGACTGGACAGTTGTCGCCGGCCTCCGGCCATGCGGGCAGGCTGCCGGACTATTTGAACTGGTTGATGAAATCCAGCACGTAATAGCCGATCACAAAAATCGTCGCCGCTCCCAGCAGCCAGAGAGAGATCCGGACGTAAGGTTGAACTCTGTTGACCTTGGCTACGATGGCCGCCTGGGCGTTTCTCTCATGGTCAAATGAGTCGTCCAGGAAAATCTGATCCTCTTCGTCCTTGGTCAGGCTCGAGCGATAGACAAACAGGGCGGCAGTGACTAACGCCAATACTCCCCAAACCGCCCACATGACCGGAATCATCGTCATACACCACCTCCGTAAAATTTCTGGTCCCAGATACCTGCAGGCCGTGAGACTGCCGCGGTCTCGTGAGTAGAGGGGCCGTACGGCTGACCATCATAGACCGTGAGAGCCACAGTTGTGGTGACAAAAATCACAGTTATTTTTTCTGGTAATCCCAGGACGCAACTCAAGCCGCAACTCAAGCCACAAGTGTGGTGGGTCCGTGTGGGTCCATATACGTCGTTCCGCTGTGGCGCAGCCGGATGGATGCGCCACAGCGGGACTTCAGCAGTGTCCTCTGGCGGGTTTTTCGTCCGGAAGGAAGAGAATTGTTGGCGCTTCTCGTTTTGCCCGGTCATGCCGGGAGCGATGCCCGGTCACTGGTCAGGCGCCAGTGGCCCGCGATGCGTTTGACTTGATGAGCTGGTTAAAGTGGTTCTTTGCGTTTTCTTTGAACCGGTCGAGAATGCCCTTGCTGGCGAGTGCGCCTTTGTTGGCCTTGAGCCCCTCAAGTGTGAGATGCGAACTGACAATGGCCTTGTTGGCGTTCTTGATCAGCGGGTCGAGCTGGTTCTTCTTCATCGCTTCAACCTTTGTCATCCAGCCGGGCAGGCCGATGTCCGCGACGAAGAAATTGAGAACCATGCTCGAGTCGGAGCAGGCAATCAGGTAGCAGCCCAGAACGGGGCAGACCCTGAACACATTCATATTCAACTGCGCAGGATTCTTCAGCAGATCGTTGCCCGCCTTCATCTCGGTATAGTCGCGGCCCAGGATGGCCAGTTCCTGAATCAGTTTTGCGAGCGCGCTGGCGGCGCCAATGGCTGCCGTGGTCGCGGTGCCCAGGTCGGCGAAAAGTCCCGCGATCTTGGTGCTGGCCGATGCAGTATTCCGGACCGCATCCGCAGTGTTGGCGGCGAGGAAGCGCTTGATGGTTTGAACCACCGCCTCGGCCGCCGCCGTTGGATCGCCCGGAAGAACTCCCTCGAGGTAGTAATCCGCCTTGTAGAGATCGACGGCATTTTTCACCACGGCGCGCCACGACTTGGCCGCCTTGAAGGAACTCGTGAGAACTCCGATAAAGGGCGTCATCTCAGAAATCAGCGAATGTGCAACCTCGCTCCCCACGGCATCCACCACGTCGGAGTAGTCGTGCAAATTGGTCGCGATCTTGAGGAACTCCACTCCGTTCGAGTGGATGTCGCCTGCCTGCGACAGAGCCGAAGCTGTCTTCGAGCCCGTTTCCACGCCTTTCACCAGCTTCTTTGTCGATGAAGCCAGAGACTTGGCGTCGGAAAGGGAGTTCTTGGTGGCCTTTTCCCGGGCATATTTTGCAAAGGTGAGGCGCGTGCCGTCGAACATGTTTTTCAGGTTTTCCTGGCGTGCCCGCGCAATGGTGCCCAAGGCAGCAAACTCGCTCCTGCTCAGCGGGGTGGTCGACATGCACTTCTCCTCTGACTCTTAAGGCAATCTATTGTAACGATTGGGGATGCGCGTATCACCGCTGTGCGGCTCTTGTGCTGTACCAGCCTATCATCCGCCGCTGGCATTTCGCACCCGGTTTTTTGCGAGGTGTTGTGTTTTCAATGGTATGTCCAGGCAGAGGTTCTTGAATCCGGATTGCGACTTTTCACCTGCCGGGCGCATCCAATGGGATGAAAGCGCCCTTTTGGCCTTGAATCGCCTGGCGCGGAGCGTTACAGTTACCAGTAACGGCAAATATTTCACGAATCGGGAGAGCCTATGTCCACAGCAACCGTTGCACCCACGCAGGAAGTCGCCAGCAAGTCGCCCCTTACATTGACCCCGCAGGCTATTGCCAAGGTACGCGAGATCATGGCGACGCAGGATCCTCTTCCCGCCGGTCTTCGCATCGGCGTGGTCGGCGGTGGCTGTTCGGGTTTTCAGTACTCCATGTCCTTTGAAAACCAGAGCGGCATGATGGACAAGGTTTTCAGCTTCGATGACCTGAAGGTTTTCGTCGATGCTACGTCTTTGATGTACTTGAACGGCTGCATTGTGGACTACGTTGAGACGCTGGAAGCGGCAGGCTTCAAGTTCGAAAATCCCCAGGTGAAGTCGACCTGCGGCTGTGGTTCTTCCTTCAGCGTGTAACGGTCCATTCCCCGGTCTGGTTCGCTCGTGACAGGGCCTGTCCCCAAACCGGGGACAGGCCCTTTGCGCTTCTGGCGGCAGATTCAGCCGCGCACGGCCTGACTCGTTATTGAGGCGAAGGGCTTGCAGGGCTTGTGGGAGTCGTCGGGCCGGTCGGGCTCGTTGGGCTCGATGGGCTGGGGCTTGTTGGGCCGAAGCCTGAGCCGGAGCCGAACGCTGAACCGCCAATTCCGCCGCCGATGCCGCCGCCAATGCCCCCGGCAGGCTGGCCGATTCCCGCGCCACCCGCGCCACCCAGGCCCCCGGACGTCATCTGCTCCATGGCCGGGTCATAGGTAAATTCCCACTCGTTGTAGTGATTCTTCTTCTTGAATACCAGGATGGATTGCTTTGGGCTCATGGGCGAAAAGCCGATGATGCCCCCTCCGCCGAAGGTCTGGCCGGTCAGGCCCGTTCCTGTTCCCGTTGCGGAGCTGCCCGCCGAAGGGGATCCGCTCGTGTCTGTGCCGCCTGTGGCGCCGGCTGCAGGACTGGCGCCTGCGGTGGGACTCGTGCTGCCTGTGGGGCCGCCTGTGCTGGTTGTTGGGCTGGCGCTGGTGGTCGAAGTCGGGCTCGATGAGCCGAAGATCGAACTCCCGCCCGGCGAAGAGCCAAACCCGCCCCCGATTGGAGACGCGCCCGCAATGCCGTTTCCTCCGCTGGGCCCGGTTCCCGCCAGCGTCGATCCCGCCAGAGGCTGTCCGAAGAAGCCCATTGCCGTGGGAGTCTTGTTCTGTCCGAAGGCGATGGACTTCCACTCGTCCTTGCCGGTGGTCGGGTCGATGTACTTCTTGCGCAGAAAGCGGATCTCGCTGGTCTTGACGAGGGCGTCAACGTTCGGCGGATACGCGCCGAATTTGCGGTAGTAAAGCTGGATGGCGCGCACGTACTGCTTGCCGCGATGCATCGTTTCAATTTCGCGGTCGCGCTGGATGTCTTCCCGCACCCTGGGCGCGGCCACGGCCAGAGAAATGATGAGGATCGCAAGCATGAAAATGACCGCAAGCAGGATGTAGCCCTCATCTTCGGGGCGGTGCGGGCGACGGGCTTGCGGCGATTTCACCATCAGGTTGCAGGGCCGGCGGTCAGTTGATTGAGAGCGGCAGGGTTTGCGTGTTGTTGTAGCCCAGATCGGTGATGCGCACACTGCCCGGCATGATGGCTTCGACCTTGTAGCGATGATCGATAATGTCACCGGCCCGGGCCATGAAGATGTCATCTCCGTGGACGAGAAACGCCTTGATTGATTTGTCGCTCGTCTGGCTGTAGCCGAAGTACTTCAGATCAATGGACGGCGGGCGGGGCGCAACGGGAGCAGCAATGACGGCGGGTTTGTCGGCCCGCGCGCTCTTCACCGGCGTCTCAATCGCAACCGGAGCCGAATCGGCAGAGAAGATGTTTCTTCCCGTGCCCGCGTAGACCACATCCTCGCTCTGCGCCAGCTTGTCCAGGTGCAGCGCGGGGTCAAGGCCGGCGTTCGAGAGCTTTTGCGCTTCTGGACCCGCGACGGCAGCCACCTTCTGGGCTGAACGGCCAGCAGCAGTGGCGCGCGCGGGTGACGGCGCAGGCTGCGGCGCGGGAGTACCCCAGAATGAACCGAAGAGCTCCCATGCGCCGATGCCAGCGATCAGCACAACGAGCCCGATGAGCAGGTAGACCTGGCGCTTATTTTCCGTGCCAAGAGAGATGGCCATGGCTACTCACCGTCCTTTCCCAAAGCGGACGGTCCGGGAGCGGAGGGTCCCGGAGCGGAAGGCGAGTCGGGCGGCAGGTCCTGCGTTCTGGGCAGGCCGCTCGCGGCGGCGTCAGCCGGGCGCAGCCAGGTGGAGACGCGCAGCCTGAGGTTGACCATGCCGCCCTGCTGCCCCGTCAGAGCCATGGTGCGAATGACGAAGAATGTCTGGTCACGCTCCAGACCGTTCACAAAGCGCATGATCTGCGGATACTCGCCGCTGATGCCGGCGTCCATAGTGATCTCGGTCAGGTCGGCGCCGGCTGGACCCTGGGCATATTGCACGCGCGAGAGGCGCACGCCCGACTTTACCTCAATTTCGCCGATGCGCGTGGCAATCGAGGAGTAGCTGGCCGGGATGCGCCGGGCATAGAAGTCCTTGATCTGTGCGCGCGATTCGGCGACCCGCTTGTCCAGGCCGCGCAGCGGAGCGGTTTCCATCTCCATTGCCTTCAGCTCAAGCTGTTTGCCGGCCAGCGCGCCGTTGGAGCTGCTGTCGGTCGCGGACCAGTCGAGCGCGAAGCGCGTGGCGAGGAGCGAAACCAGCAAGGCCAGAACCGCCAGGCCGGCATAATGCCAGGTCAGCGGGGAACTGAGCCGTTCGCGCCAGGGGCTGATGGAATGATTGCTCATTGCGTCGGTCCTCCTGGGCGCGGCTTCAAGGGCGCTTTGGGTCTGAGCGCATCCACATACGGAGGCCGACGCTCACCTGTCGCTTTGCCGGATGCGCTGCCGGAAGCGGCCGTCGCACTCTTCATGCGCGCCGCCTTTTCCTTTGCCTGCTTGCGTTCCGCGGCTGTCGCGGGGCTGTACTCGGCCAGCACGTCAAAGTTCACGCGGTTCGAGGCGCTGACGGGCTCCATGCGCTCGCCGGGTCCCCCGCTCGACTCGGAGCTTTCGCCGGCGATGCGCGGCGCGATAAAACGCTTGGAGTGCTCCAGATTCTGCACCAGCTCGATGGCGCGGTCGCGCGGCCCCAATACGCGCAGGCGCAGGGTGATGTGGCCTTCCTTGTCCCGCGAAGGCTCGATGGTGGTCACCTGCACCCCGCCTGGCAGCACGGTTTCCAGGTCTTCCATCGCCAGCGTCCAGGAGAAGGCTTTTTCGTCGAAGAGCTGGTTGAGGCGCTCGGCCTGGGCCAGCGTCTGGGCGTTGTCCGGCTGGCGCATCAGCGCCTGGTAGCCCTTTCGCTCATTGTTGACGCGCGCGATCTGACCGTCGAGCGAGTGGTCGCGGGCGCGGGCTTTCTCTGCTTCGTCGTGCAGGCCGCGGATGCCGAGCGCGAGACCGATGGCCACCAGCGCCAGCACGCCCATGGCGATGCGCAGGCGCTTCAGCACCGGCCCAAGATCGGTGAAGGGGCGCGTGGCGAGATTGATGGCGATACGCATCGTCTATGCCACCCCCGCCAGCGCGCCGGTAATGCCGGCCAGGCTCAGGTTGCCCAATGCTGTTGTTGCTCCTGCCTGCCGCCGCGGCGTCATTTCAACCACGGCGAACTCCGGGTCGTTGATCCAGCGGGCAAAGTCACCGGCCGTGCCGTTGCCGGCGTAATGGAGTTTGCGCGGGCGGGCGGCGAGTTTGTCTTCAAAGTAGGCAGCGGCCACGGCGATGTCGCGCTGCACCTCTGTGAGGCGAAGTTCGGGTTCCGTGGGCAGATCGAGCGTTCGGTAGAGCAGCAGGTCCTGGCCGTGGGCAATGGACGTGGTGAGCGTCGCTCCGCTCATGCAGGCTGCCAGCACGGGCTCCTGCGCGTCCAGCGCGGCCAGCGCCGCCAGGCTGGACGGCAGCACCGCGCCGGGCTCGTAACCGGCAGCGTGCGCAGCAGATTCGTACTCCGCGAGAACCGGGCCGGGCAGTACCGCAACAAGCACCCTGCACTCGGTCTTGTCCTGTGACAGAACCTGGTAGCTTACCCCCGCATGTTCGACGTCGAAAGGCACCATTTTGCGCAGCCTGAAGCGCAGCACCGGCACGACTTCATCGGCGCGGCTGGGCAGGGAATCAAAGTCCAGCACAAAGACGCGCACCGCAGCGTCTGGCAACACCAGAGTCACTGCGCGGGTGTGTGCCGCGATATTGCCGAGGGCGGTGCGAATCGCGCTGGCAACCACCTCGGGCGCACGCAGGTTGGGCTCGCCAATGCCGGGCATAAGAGCGCCCGGGGGCAGATGCTCAAAGGCATACGCGGGCGGCTCGCCCTTGCCCGGCAGCGCAGCAGCCAGCACGCCCGCATGTGAAAGCTCCACTGCTGCCGGCGGGCGGCCGCTCTGCTGGGAGCCGGATTGTTTCCTGCTCGGTGTCCAACGCACTATCGTGAGGCCTCAATGAATGTGACTTTGTTGATCTCCTTGAGCGTGGTCAGCCCGCGCCGCACACGATCCAGCGCCGACTCGCGCAGGAACGACATGCCTTCCTTCTGCGCCAGCTTGCGCACCTCGGAGGTGGGCTTCTTGTCCAGAATCAACTCGCGGATGGGGTCGGTCAAGTCCAGCAGCTCATGGATGGCGGTTCGGCCGCGATAGCCGGTGCCTCCGCACTCGATACAGCCCGCCCCTTCGCGGAAGTCGAAGGTGCGCCATTCCTGAGGGTCCATGCCGCTGGCATGCAGCATGTCGTCGCTGTAGTGAACGGTGCGGATGCAGTGCTCGCAAATCGTGCGCACCAGCCGCTGAGCCAGAATGCAGTTGAGCGCGGAGACAAAGTTGTAGGCCTCGACGCCCATGTTGAGAAAGCGGCCCAGCACATCCACCACATTGTTGGCGTGGACGGTCGTGAACACCAGATGCCCGGTGAGCGCGGAGTTGATGGCAATCTGCGCAGTCTCCTGGTCGCGGATTTCGCCCACCAGAATCTTGTCCGGGTCGTGGCGCAGAATCGAGCGCAGACCGCGCGCAAACGTCAGGCCCTTCTTCTCGTTCACCGGAATCTGCGTGATGCCGCGAATCTGGTACTCGACCGGGTCCTCGATGGTGATGATCTTGTCTTCGTCGCTCTTGATCTCGTTGAGCGCCGCGTAGAGCGTGGTCGTCTTGCCGGAGCCGGTGGGGCCGGTCACGAGCACCATGCCGTAGGGCTCGCGAATGTAGCGGCGGAAGCGGCGCAGATCGTCATCGGCAAAGCCCACCACATCGAGCGTGAGCTTGCGGAACTTCTCGCTCATGGATTCTTTGTCCAGCACGCGCAGCACGGCGTTTTCGCCATGCACCGTGGGCATGATGGAAACGCGGAAGTCGATGAGCCTTCCCTTGTAGCGAACCCTGAAACGTCCGTCCTGCGGCACGCGCCGCTCGGCAATATCCAGCTCGCTCATGATCTTGATGCGGCTCAGAATGGTGGTGTGGTGCTCGCGCGCGATGGGCGCCATGGCCTCCTGCAGCACGCCGTCGATGCGGTACTTCACATGCAGCGAATCGTCGTAGGTCTCGATGTGAATATCAGAGGCGCGGCGTTCGAGGGCAGTGAAAATCGTCGTGTCCACCAGCCGGATGATGGGGCTGATGTCCTCATCGCTGGTCAGCTTCTCGATGGAGATGTTTTCGTCCGCGTTCTCTTCGCCGGAAAGCACGTCGAAGGTGAGTCCCTCGCTGGCCTCGTCGAGCACGCGCTGCGACTGCTCGGTCTTTTTCAGCAGGTCGGTAATCTGCGAGAGCGTGGCCACGCGCGGCGTGATGCGGTGGCCCAGCAGGCCCGCGATTTCGTCCAGCACCATCAGCCGCGAGGGGTCGCTGACGGCGATCATCAGCGTCTCTCCGCGCTGCTCGATGGGCACGAAGTTATAGCGGAACATCAGCTCCACCGGCACGGTGCGCAGCAGGTCGTGCTGGATCTTGAAGTTTTTGAGGTCCACAAACTCGGCGTGGTAGCGGCGCGCGAGAGCCTCGGCCTGGGCGCGCTCCTCCGCGCTGCCGGGCTGCGGCCCTGCGGGTAGCGTAAGTACGGTCGGATCAGCCATGGCGCGTTACCCCTGACTTCCTGCAGTCTGCCCCAGCGAAAAGATAGGCAGGTAAAGCGAAATGAGAATGAAGACCACCACAACACCCATAATGATCAAAATAGCCGGCTCAATCAATGCCAGAGCCGCGGTAAGCGCCGTGGCCACG
>JAJYBT010000020.1 GCA_021778875.1 Acidobacteriota bacterium
CCGCCGCCGCCGCGCGCCAGAACGATGACGTCTACAAGCCCGGAACGGTTCAGCTCTGCGATCGCTGCTTCCACTTCGGCTGGCGCCTGCTCTCCCTGCACAGAGGCAGGGAAGAGAAGCACGTTGAGCCCGGAGTGACGACGGCCAACAATATTGAGAAAGTCGCGAATCACCGCGCCTGTCGGCGATGTAACGATGCCCACTGTTCGCGGAAAGGCGGGCAGCTTCTTCTTTCGCTCCGCATCAAATAGGCCTTCGGCCTTGAGTCGCTCCTTCAGTTGCTCAAATGCCAGTTGCAGCGATCCTGCGCCGACCGGCTCCATGGTCTCAGCAACCAGTTGCAGCTGGCCACGCTGGGCATACACGCTGGCGCGGCCCCGCACCAGCACGTGCAGACCGTCCTCGGGACGAAAGCGCAGCAGCAAAGCCTGCCGGCGAAAGAGCACCACCGGAAGCTGTGCCTCTGCATCCTTCAGCGTGAAGTACAGGTGGCCTGAAGGCGCGGGCCGATAATTTGAGATCTCGCCTTCCACCCACACGTCGCCAAACTGTTCTTCCACATGTTCGCGCACAGACTCGATCAACTCGCTCACCGGCCAGATGCGGCGCGCAATCTGGGGTGCCTCAAAGCTGAAGCCGAGCTGGCGCGTGGATGTGGTCTCTCGTGTCACCAATTCGAGTGTAATTGCTGGGGTGCCGATGGCATCAGCGTGCTGCGGCAATCATCGTCCTCAACTGCTCGGCAATCTCAGCCAGGCGCGCAGTGCGCGCTGCCTGGGATGTGTCCGCGTCACTGCAGATGCCTTCTGCCTCGCGCGCCAGTTCAGTGCCTTGCATGAGTCCAAATGTTCCCAGCACGCCTGCCAGCTTGTGTGCCTCGGCGGCGGCGGCCGCGCGCTGTTCCGTTGTCAGCGTGCCTGCGGCATACGCGGACGCTGCTTGCGATACCACTGCGACGCGCTCCTCCATCTGCGGCAAAAATCGCGTCCATAACTGTTGCATGGCGCCGGCCAATGGATTCGCAGAGTCGCTCATTCCATGTTGCCTCAGTCCCAGCCCAGTACGCCCGCAATCTGCTTGGGCAATGTGAGCGGATCAAACGGCTTTGTCAGCACGGCCTGCACGCCCAGGCCGGCAAAGGCCCGCTGGTCACTGGCCTGAACCTTTGCGGTGAGCAACAACACCGGAATATCCATCGTTGTCGGATTCTTGCGCAGTTCGCGAAATGTGGTGGGGCCGTCCATGCCCGGCATCATCACATCCAGTAAAATCGCATCCGGTCTGTAGGATGCCGCGCGCGCCAGGCCTTGCATGCCTGAACTGGCCACCATCACCTCCCAGCCCCCCACGGTTTCCAGGCTGAGCGCGGCCACCTCGCGAATATCGGACTCATCATCAATAATCAGGATGCGATGCGACATGGTTTTTGATCTCCGTGCGTATTGCGTGCAGTATCTATGATCGTTCCCGGTGCGTCAATATCGCCGGCAATTTCAAATTCTCGACACCTCTCCCATCTCGCGCGAGGTGCGCAGCATGGTCAGAATCAGCGATTCCAGCTGTTCCGGCCTGACCGGAGAACTGGTCAGGAAGCGCGCCGGTCCCGCCAAAAGTTGCCTGCGCGCTTGCGGCGTCTGCTCGCGCGCGGAATACACCACCATCGGCAGGCGGGCCAGCGCATCCTTCTGGCGCAGCCAGTCCACCAGATTAAAGCCATCGCCTTCCGGAAGATCGATCTCAAGCAGCATCAGATGCGGCTGGAAGGCCTGCAGGTCATCCAGCGCCGCCTGCAGGGTGTGCGCCAGACGCACCCCGAAGCCCTCGCGCGAAAAGGCCTTGCCCAGCGAGCGCGCCAGATCCACGTCATCCTCAACAATCAGAACCCGCGCGGTGCCATTGGCGGCGCTAATGGCACGTGCAACCTCCTGGAGCAACGGGCCTTCCTGCACGCGCCGTGGATCATTGACCTCAGAACTATCGCCGGTTTCCTGCTCGATGCCCATCCCTTCCAGCGCCACGCTCAGCAGCACGGTGGGCGTGCCGGATTTCGGCGCGGCGCGATAGACCAGTGGCAGCAGTTTCCAGCCGTTTACGCCATCCATCGTCGCATCCAGCACAATGGCTTCCATGCCTTCCTGCGTTGCCGTAAGCGTTTGTTCCACGGTTGTAGCTGGTACAACGCGATAGCCGTAGCGGGCCAGTTGTTCGGCAATCTCCGTACGCTTTGTTCCGCCCGTGTTCACCACGAGGACCTTGCCGCGCGGCCCCACTTCGGCATCCCCGTGCATCTCGTTGGCCGTTGCCGGCTGGTAGGGCAGAAACACACGAAACGTCGAGCCGCGCACCGGGTTTCGCTCTGCCCAGATGCGCCCCTTGTGCTGCATTACAATTGCACGGCAAATCGCAAGTCCCAGTCCGCTACCGCCCTTCTGGCGCGCGTCGGAGGCATCCACCTGCTGGAAGCGCTCGAAGATGGCCTCCAGCTTGTCCGCTGGAATGCCTCTGCCCTGATCGATCACGGAGAGGGTGACGCCATTCGAGCCCGGCCTAAGCATGACAGAGACCGCCGAATTTGCCGGGGAGAACTTGATGGCGTTCGAGAGCAGATTGGTCAGCACCTGCAGCAGGCGGTCCGCATCGGCAACCACGTCCACCTGGGTTTTGTCGTGAATCAGCAGCACGCCAGCCTGGTCGGCAACGGGTTGCATGCCGTCCATCGCCTGTTGCACGATGTCGGCCATTGCGATACGGCGAAAGACCAGCGGCTCGCGCCCGCTCTGCGTGCGCTCCAGGTCGAGAATGTCGTTGATTAGACGCACCAGCCGCTCGCTGTTGGTGAGCGCGATGCGGAGCAGGTTTGCGGCCTTGTCATTGATGTCGCCCAGCAGTCCCGCCGACAGCAGGCCCAGCGCGCCGCGAATGGAGGTGAGCGGAGTGCGCAGCTCGTGGCTTACGGTGGAAACAAACTCGTCCTTCATCCGATCCAGGGCGTATCGCTGGCTGATATCGCGAAAGCTCAGCACGGAGCCGGAGAACCGTCCCTGGTCCAGAATCGGGTTGAGAAAATACTCGGCGGGAAATCCCGTGCCGCTGGCGCGATAGATCGTGAGTTCGCCGGTGGAAGAGACGCGCTGCCGCGTAGCGCGGCGCAACGGGCAGTCCTCGCCGCACATCTTGTCGGCCGGGGCCGCGCCATGCACCAGGTCATGCACCGGCTTGCCGATCAGCGTGGTCGCCGGCGCGCCCAGCATTCGCGCCGCGGCGGGATTGGCAAAGCGAACCAGCCCGTTGCGATCCACGCCGCAGATGCCGTCGGCAACCGAGTGCAGCAGAATCTTCTGCTGCCGGCTTAACTCGTCGGCGCGCTCGCGCTCACGGGCGCGTGCCAGCATCTGGCCCAGCGAGGCCGCCACAGTCTCCATTGCGGCCGTCGTCTCGCGGTCCTCGCGCAGCTTTACATGGCAATAGAACTCCAGCACCGCAAGCACGCGGTTGCCCACCATCACGGGAGCGGCCCAGCCGGATGCCATCCGGTGATGCAGCGCGGAGTGGATACGCGCGTCCTGCGGCGCGGCGGCCAGGTCCGACAGCCACACCAGCCGGCCGTCCTTCCATGCGCTGCCCGGCAGGCTTTCGCCCGGGGCCAGCTTCATCGCCATGCTTTGCTGGATGAAGGCCTCCGCTTCCTTGCCGGGAACACCCCACGCCGTGCTGAACTCCAACTGCTTTTCTTCGCTGTTGATGTCCCACTTTACCGCGACGTCCCAGCCCTGCGAGATGCACAGCGCCTCCAGTACGCGCATGGCGGCCATCTCCGCGGAGGTGTTTTCGCCCACAATCTGGCTTACCACCAGTTGCAGCGCCAGCCGGTGCTCGCGCTGCTTCTGTTGCGTTACATCGCGCGCCAGGCACTGAATGGCGATGGTCTTTCCGGCGCGGCGCCGCTGATGCAGGCTCAGCTCCAGGTCGCGTACCTGGTTGTCTGCGGTGTCATAGCACAGCGGAGCGCGATCGATCGTCTCGCCCTCGAGCGCTCGGCGCAGCATTTCGGCTGCCTCTGCGCGGCAGCTCTCGCCAAAGATATCTTCAAACGAGATGCGCTCTTCCGAGCGAGTCTTATCGGCCTCAAAGCACTGCCGCCACGCCGGATTGACATACAGAAACCGGCCTGAGAGGTCGAGTGTTGCAATCATCTCGCTCGAATTTTCAAACAGCTCGCGGTAGCGGTCGCGAGTCTCCCGCTTTGCCGGTTCCATGCGCTCGCGCGTGCTTGAATCCAGGGCAACGGCCACCAGCCCTGTCGGGTCGCCCCGGCGGTTATACATGGCGGAGATCTGCACGCGCACCGGGCAGAGGGTTCCGTCCTTGCGCTGCAGATGCGTATCGAAGCTCGGCACCTGGCTCGGCGGCAGGCACCGCACCGCCTCAGCAAAGGCCGCCAGGCGCTGGGTGCTGCTTGGCGCGGGCAAGGATTCCGTTCCGCACATCCGTTGAACCTCGGCCACCAGCCGATCGCCCTCGCCCGGAGCCAGCAGGTCCAGGGACGTAGACGGGTCCAGCAGTTCCTCTGCGTGGTAGCCCAGCAGCCGCTCTGCCGCTGGATTTACATAGGTCAGCTTTCCATCCAGATCAATCGCGGCCATCATGGGACCGGCGGAGTCCACCAGGTCTTTCAGCGGGTCGCCCGCGGAGCGCGCTGCCGCCTGCTCCGCTGCGTTGTCGGCAAGCAGACGCATTGCCACCGCGGCGGTCAGTCCCATGGCCGTGACCAGCAACAGCCAGTCAAATCGGGGACCAGCCTCAAGCCGCGCGGTAATGCCGCCCGCCGCCAGCGCGAGAGCGAGCACGGCCAGCGCCGACCACATCGGAGGCGTGTCGTCTGGTCCTGCCGGCTTGCTTTGCGTGGTCCCGCGTTCCCACATGCTTGCTGCCATCTCCCCTGTACGACTGCTCCGGTTCTATCTATTCTCCTGCGAATAGGGCAGGAATCCCACAACGGATTTATGCCACTTTGGTAACGGTGTTTCGTTCCGGATCGCCGGGCCTGCCGTGGTCCCCGCCCAGACCATGCGCTGCCGTCGCCTGCGGATTGTGTGGTGGTGGAAACCCTCAGCTATAACTATCGCCGTTTTGCGCGGTCACGGCGCTGAAAAACGCGGCGCATTGAACCCCGAATGACACCGCTCCAGCGGCAAGTTCCATTTTAAGGACGCGCCGTATACTGGCTCCATGATTCGCCTTGCAGCATGTGCCGAAGCGCCGCTCTGGTCCCGCCTGGTTGCTGGCCTGGGACGGCTGGCTGTTCTGGCGGCGCTTATTCCTTGTGTTGCTGCGCCGTTGCTCGCCCATGCCTGGGGCGATGAAGGGCACCGCATGATCAATAGGCTCGCCGTATCGGCGCTGCCGCCGGATGTTCCGGCCTTTCTGCGCACGACGGCCGCGCGCAATGAGATTGCCTACCTTGGCCCCGAGCCGGACCGGTGGCGTTCTTCGGCTGAGCCGGAGCTGAATGCCGTCCAGGCGCCTGAGCACTTCATCGACCTGGAACTCGCGGATACATTTGCCCCGCTGCCAGCGCGACGCCTGGATTTTGAAGCGCGTGTTTTTGCCGCAGGCCAGCGGCCAGAGAAGATCGGCCTGCAGCCCTGGCAGGCGACCGAGGTCTGGGAGCGGCTGAAGGTGGCCTTCCGCGAATATCGCCGGCTGGCCGCAGCGGGCCCCGGCAAAGAGGCGGACACGCTTGCCGCCGAGCAGGCCGTCGTCTTCTACGCGGGGTGGCTTGGGCATTACGTCGGCGATGGCTCCCAGCCGTTGCACACTACCATCCAGTACAACGGATGGATTGGCCCGAACCCGCACGGCTTCACCACCAGCCATCAGATCCACTGGCAGTTTGAGGGGCCGTTCGTTGCCGCCAACCTGCGTCCGGAACAGGTGCAGGCAAGGATGACGCCGCTGCACCCTGTTGAGGGCGAGATCTTTCCGGCGTATCTGGCGTATCTGCGCCAGAGCTCGACCTACGTTGAGGAGGTTTACCGGCTGGAGAAGGCGGGAGGCTTTGTCGGGCAGGGCACGGCCGAGTCGCGCGACTTTACCGCCGCCCGCCTGGCCGCCGGAGCCAGCATGCTGCGCGACATGATCTATGCCGCGTGGGTGACGAGCGCCCAGCCGGTTCCCAATCCGTTTGGGAAATAGCGCGCCACGGGCTTGCAGCGCAAGCGCAGGCCAGCGTGGGGTGCCACTGCTTTATTTTTGGATTGGAGGGCGGGGATTTAGTTCCGGGAGCGGGCTTCCACGGCCGCCAGCGCGGGAATCCGTTGCAGCACCATGGTCAGGACGAGGGTCATCAGCACCACGGCCGGCAGTGCGATCACGAGCCAGGCTGCCATGGCTTGGCCGGCCATGCTGCCGAACTCCCGGGCCATGTACACGCCGGACCCGTGCGTGAGCGCGGGCTGTGCTCCGCTGGCGAACATCCAGTTTCCCAGGCGCACAAAGGGGAGAATCAGCATGACTTGCAGCGGCATGGCGATGTAGTTGGCCGCCTGAATGGCGCCCACATTCAGGCGCAGCATGAGCGCAAGCACCAGGCACAGGGCCGTGGGAATGCCGACCACGGGGATACAGCCGATGGCGAAGCCGAGGGCAAGCGTAAGCGCCAGCCGCCGCGGCGAGATTCCCTGCCGCAGCCAACCGGCCGCCTGTCCTTTCCGTACCTCAAGCCATCTTTTCAGCATCTTCTTCACCCTATGCATTCCACCCGTTATCGCGGGTGGCATTCCTGTAAATCTTCGGTAAAAAGAACCAATTTCGTTAGCCGTTTGGTGAGCATAGCCCCATTGGGGTTTGCTTTGCAGTCCCACTTTGGGCGCATTTGATTGGATCGAAAAACGCCTTGCCGGATTCAAATTTCTCGGACGCGTGGTTTCCTGCGTCTGGCGGAACTGGATGGCACGGTTCTTACAGCAGCCCGCGTCGCCGCAGCGCGGCCCGCACCTGCTCTACCTTCCAGTCCAGTGCCGCAGTTCCGTCCACCACCAGGTCGGCGTTGGCCGCGGAGGGCCGCACGTAGGCCTCGCTGGCCGGACGCACGGTGGCTGCGTACTGCGCGCGGACCGACTCCGGACTGCGGCCGCGCTCCTGCGTATCCCGCAGCAGCCGCCGCTCAAAGCACACCGCGTCCGGCGCATCCACGTAAATGCGCAGATGGTAGAGCGGCAACAACTCCGGGTAGTGCAGCGCAAACAGCCCCTCGACCAGCAGAAAGCCGGTGGCGCGCACGGCTTCAGTGCGGTCTGCCATTCGCGTGTGGGTGGAGAAGTCGTAGACGGGGCGGTTGATCGTTTCGCCGCGGGCCAGCCCGGCAACGTGGGCGGCCAGCAGATCGCTCTCAATTACGGCCGGGTCGTCAAAGTTTTGCCGCGCGCGCTCTTCCATCGCCAGGTGCGAGAGATCGCGGTAGTAGTTATCGAGCGGAAAGTGGAAGCCGCCCAGCTCACGCGCCAACTCGCGCGCCAGCGTCGTCTTGCCCGAACCCGAGGCTCCCGCGATGCCGATCACCGGTCTCATGTGCTGTAGAGGTTTCGATCTCCGATTATTTCAGATCTCCGTGGAAGGATTTGGGTTCAGTGCGATCCCAGGTCTCAACGGCGAGACCTGGGGCACCCGGCCAGTCAGCATGCGAGCGAAGGCGGACTGGATTGGTCGGGGTTGGAGCTCGTAATTTTTCGCACGATTTTCTGTGGAAAACAAAATTTTCAGGGGGGGGTGGGGGTACCCCTGTCTGTTTGCTTCCAGTTCCTGGCTGCCAGCTTTGGTTGTGGTGCGTGGTTTGACATGCTTCAAGGTTAGCGAAAATGCGGAAAATTCTTCGCAAATGTAAGTAATTGAAAATAAATGGCTTCGAAGAATGACCTCTTGCGCCCTGGATTGTGGGCTGCGAAGCGAGGCGGCAAAGCGGGATGAAAGGGACCGGCGCGTGGGATTGAATCACCGGAAGCGGTGACGATGGTCACCGGTGTATTGCAAGGATGAACAAAGAATGGTGGGCTGTTCGTGAATACCCAACGTGTAAGGGGGTGTGTATGCCTACGCTACGAACAGCCCGCGTATTGTGGCTGGCGCCTTTGGCGGCGGTGCTGATGGGGGTATCGATTGCCGGCCGTGCGGCGACGACTCCTGCCGATCTGGCTCAAGCTTATGAACACCAGGAGACGCGCGACCTGGTGGTGCTGGTGAACGATGCAAGTGACCTGCTGCGCACGAAAGGGACGGCCGCCTTCAGCGATCTGCGCGGGGCCGATACCCGCTGGCGGCAGGGCGAGATGTACATCTTTGTGCTGGATCCGCAGGGCAACATGCTGGTGCATCCGGATCCGGAGCTGGAAGGGAAGAATGTTCTGGGATTGCAGGACGTGAATGGGAAGCCGATTATCCAGGGACTGATTGGGGTGGCGACGTCGCTGCCGAGCAAGCAGGATGGCTGGTACCACTATGAGTGGCCGGTGCCGGGCGGGATGCTGCCGCGATGGAAGAGCACCTATGTGCGACTGGTTACGGACCCCGCGGGGGAGAAGTACATTGTGGGCGCGGGCATGTACAACGACCGGATGGAGCGGGCGTTTGTGGTGGATGCCGTAAAGGACGCCGTGGGGCAGATTGAGGCGAACGGGCAGGCTGCGTTTGCGCGGTTCCACGATCCGACAGGGCCGTTTATTGCAAAGGATGCGTATATCTTCGTCTTTGATCCAGCGGGCGTGGATCTTGTGAATCCGGGATTTCCGAACCTGGAGGGTCGCAACCTGATGGACCTGAAGGACGCGCAGGGAAAGCCGCTGATTCGCGAGATGATGACGGTGGTGCAGACGAAGGGCTCGGGCTGGGTGGACTATATGTGGCCGAAGCCGGGCGAGAGTGTCTCCACGCAGAAGAGCGCCTATGTGAGCAAGGCGAAGATGGGCGACAAGTGGGTGCTGGTGGGATGCGGCGTGTACCTGGCGGATGCTCCGCAGGCGGTGGAGATGGGCGCAAGCATGACCGCGCCGCAACTGATGACGCTGGTACGCGACGGCGCAACGCTGCTGGAGCAGAAGGGGGAGTTGGCGTATCCCGAGATGCGCGAGAAGGGATCGAAGTGGTATCGGGATGACACGTACTTCTTTATCTGGACCATGGATGGCGCGAGAGAATTTCATGCGACGGACAAGTCGATAGAAGGCCAACATGCAGCGGATGCGAAGGACGTGATCGGCAGGCCGTACGGAAGGATGTTTCTGGATGCGGCAAACAGTACGGACGGCGAGGGCTGGATCCACTACATGTATCCAGAGCCGGGAAATCTCTTTCCGATCTGGAAGTCCGCGTTTGTGAAGCGGGTGACGTATCCCTCGGGCAAGCAGTACATGGTGGGCAGCGGCATCTACCGGATGCAGATGGACAAGGCGTTTATTGAGGACATGGTCAATCACGCATCCGCGGTGATTGCGGCAGAGGGCAAGGACGGATTTGCGAAGCTGCGCGACAAGACCGGGCCGTTCGTCTTTATGGACACGTATGTGTTTGTGGACAGCCTGGACGGAATGGAACTGGTGAATGGTGGGCAGCCAAGCCTGGAAGGCAAGAACCTGATGGACGTGCGCGATGTGAAAGGCAAGGCCGTGGTGCAGGAGTGCATTGCCGCTGCCACGAAGGATGGCAACGCGTGGGTGGACTACTACTGGTACAAGCCGGGACAGAATGCGCCGGCACGCAAACTGACCTATGTGAAGAAGGTTGTGCACGGACCGGACACGTACATCGTGGGTTCGGGTTACTACACGGAGTAGCTGCGAGCAATTGCAGGCGGATGGGCGGACGGTTCAGGAAGGAACGGCAAGCGTGTTGTAGGCTGGCGCGCTGAGCTGCTGGCGGCGTGTGGCTGGAAGATCGCTATCGTACAGCGTATAGCCGAGCCTCAATAACAGCGACGAGACCTCATCGCGATCCTGCGGATGCGATTCGAAGAGGATGACGGGGTGATGGGTTTCCAGCAGGCGGACAGCGCCGCGGAAGACACCCAGTTCCGCGCCTTCGACATCGATTTTGAGGACGTCGGGGGCAGGTATGCGCTCCGCCATCCAGTCGAGAGAGACGGTGAGGACGGCTTGGGTTTCGCGAACTCCGCCTGCCTGGCTTGCGCCGAAGCCAGCAAGATAATTGGAAGCGCGGCTGCGCACAGCGATGTTGAAGCGGGCCAAGGAAACGGAGTCTGACACAGCACAGGGGATTACCTCTACCGGTGCAGCCTTGGGATTCAAGCGCGCGGAGCGGCGCAGAAGGTGGACGAGCGTTGTATCCGGCTCAAACGAGTAGACGCGGCCGCCTGGGCCAGCCAATCCTGCAGCGGCAAAGGAAAACAGGCCCATGTTCGCGCCTACATCCCAGACGATATTGCCGGGCCGAATGGTCTCGGCTGCATTGTCGAGCAGTTTTGCGGACGGCTGTAATCCGAACCAGTAGCTCAGGCCGCACTCAGGGCTGATGTGCATGCGACAACCGCCGTAAGCCGACGGCAGGCGGCGGCGAAACGAGCGGCCCCTGCTTAACCGCTCTGCGACAGTCTTCAACATCTCTCGATTACCTCGCCAGTCAGAGTCGAATGGTGCTGCGACCTATGCTGAACGCGCCCCTAGGATAGCAGCCAGAAGAAGCCGGGGTCATTGTCGGCGAGTGCTTGAATTGCTTCTCGGCGCGGGGAGTTTCGTTACAGCTCGGCTTCCACCATGGTGGCGATCCACAGGGTGAGCCGCTCGAGCAGTCGCGCGAGTTTGCGCTCCACCTGACGGCCCGCTTCGAAGACCTCTTCGTGGCTGAGGCGTGCTTCGCCCAGGCCGGCCGCCAGGTTGGTGACGCAGGAGATGCCGAGCACTTCGATGCCCATGTGACGTGCCACGATGGTCTCAGGCACGGTGGACATGCCGACGAGCGTGGCCCCGAGCGCGCGGAAGGCGCGAATCTCAGCGGGGGTCTCAAAGCTGGGCCCGCTGACGGCAAGGTACACGCCCTCGTCCATGGTGAAGCCCTCGTCCTGTGCTGCTCGCTGCGCCATCTCGCGCAGCCGCTTGCTGTAGGCCTCGGTCATGTCGGTAAAACGCAGGCCGGTTCCCGGGCGGGTGGCAAAACGCGGCTCGTTTGGCCCGGCCAGCGGGTTCCACCCCATGTGATTGATGTGATCGGCGATGACTACGAGCTGACCGACGCGGTAGCCCTCCTGAATGCCGCCCGCGGCGTTGGTCAGGATGACGGCGCGGACGCCCAGCACTCCCAGCACGCGCATGGGGAAGGTGACTTCAGACGGGTAGTAGCCCTCATAGAAATGCACGCGGCCCTGCAGCAGAATGACCGGGGCGCTGCCCAGGCGCCCAATCACCATCCGGCCGGAGTGCCCCTCGACCGTGGATTGCGGAAAATGGGGAATCTAGCTGTAGGGAATTTCGATTGCCTCGGTCACCGC